>NZ_NPKS01000009.1:0-203596 GCF_008329595.1 Methylobacterium sp. P1-11 | reverse complement strand
CACGTCGATAGGCCGGGGGTGCAAGCGCGGTGACGCGTTGAGCCGACCGGTACTAATCGCCCGATTGGCTTGATCGCTCTCGTGATCCGTGTCCGTGAGACACACGAAACAAGAAGACCCGCAGCGTATCCGCTGCATGCTTGCCGAACCGGACCCACGCCGTCGCACAACCCTGCACGGCCAGGTCCCCAACAATTGCGATGCGCCGGTCTGGTGGCCTGAGCGGCGTGCCCAGAACCCGATCCCATCTCGAACTCGGCCGTTAAACACGCCAGCGCCCATGGTACTGTGTCTCAAGACACGGGAGAGTCGGTCGCCGCCAGACCCGCACATCGCAATCAGCATTCCCTCTCCACGACACCGATCCGGCCCCGGAGCCGGCGCCCGCTGACACCAGCCTGCGCCGCACCGGACCAGCCGCACACACTTGGCGCGGGGTGGAGCAGCCCGGTAGCTCGTCAGGCTCATAACCTGAAGGTCACAGGTTCAAATCCTGTCCCCGCAACCAAATCCCGACACGCAAAACCCGCCGCGCTCATAAGCGCGGCGGGTTTTGCGTTTGTCGCAACCTGTCGAACTGACACGGTCCCCGCGCCGAATCGTGCCGCGACGGTCGCCGCCGCTCCGGCAGGGGAGGGGGGTCGAGCGCCGGCCGATGATCGCCGACGCCTGTGCCGGGTCGATAACGCGGTCTCAGAACAGACCGTCGGCCAAGCTCACCGAAATCACTCGATCCCGGTTCCTGGGCACGGTGTCCGAGCCGCGGCCTTGGCGGTGTTGGCCTCGCAGGCACCTGGCCTTAAGGTGCGGTGGGGTACGCCGTGATACGGCGTAAGGGGGGAGCGACAATGATCTCACAGGCGGGCGGCACGGCCGACCTCGATCGGAGCTGAAGAGCGCGGTTTGCGCGTCTCCGCTCCCTTTCATCGTCCGGCCCACCCGGTGATGCGTCGCGCATCGCCGCCGAGGCTGGCCGTTCTGGCCCTGGCCCTGCTGGTCGCAACAGGGGCTCAACCCGCGCGCGCCTTCGACCTGTTCGGCCTGTTCGGCAGCGAGCCGGAACCGCCGCCGCCGAGCGCAACCGCGCTGCCGTACACGCTGCGGATCACCGGCACAGACGATTCCGACGTGCTGCGGGCCCTTCAGGACACCTCCACCCTCTATCGCCTGAGGCAGGATCCCCCGCCCGACGGCGAGGGGTTGCTGCGCCGGGCCGAGACCGACCTCGCCAAGCTCGCCGACGTCCTGTCGGGCTACGGCTACTATCAGGGAACGGTGACGATCCGGATCGACGCCGCGCCGGTGCCGGGGCAAGCGACGGCCGCGGTCGGCGCCGCGGAGGCGTGGCGCAACCGCGGCCTCATCCCGGTCCGCATCGCGGTCGATCTCGGTCCCCTCTACCATCTGCGCCGGATCACCGTGCGTGATTCGGCGGGCAAACCGTTCCCGGAGTTCGAACTGCCCGGGCGGGTCACCCGCGTCGACGAGGATGTTCCCGCGCGCTCCGCGACGGTGCTGGCGCGGGAAGCGCAGGTCGTCGATCACTTCCGCGCCCAGGGCCATCCCTTCGCCAAGGTGGTCGCGCGCGATCCCGTGGTAGACGATTCCGCCCACGTGATGGACGTGACCTTCACGATGGCGCCGGGCCCGGTGGCCGGAATAGGCCCCGTCGCCGTCAGCGGTGCGCCGGGCATTGACCCGGCGACCATCCGGTCCTTCATCTACGCCGAGCCGGGCGACCCGTATTCACCCCAGGCGGTGGCGGCGATCCGCCGGTCGGTGGCGCGGATCGAGGGGATCGGCGGCGTGCGGGTTCGCGAGGGGACGACCCTCGACGGCGACGGGAATCTGCCGCTGTTCGTCGAGGTCACCGAGCGCGAGCGCAACCTCGTGGGAGTCTCGGCGCGCTACTCCACAGTCGACGGGCCGGGCGTGCGGGCCTACTACGCCAACCGCAACCTGTTGGGTGGCGGCGAATCCTTCCGGGTAGACGCCGACATCTACTATCTGGGTCTCGGCAACGACCCGTTCGCCAACCAGCGCAAGGCCGCCGGGATCGGCACAAACGGCCTGGGCGGACGCCTCTCGGCAACCTACGTCCAGCCGGCCCTCTGGGGGACGCGCAACGACTTCCTGGCCAACGCCTTCATCACCCGCGAGGTGCAGCAGAGCTACCTCGTGGATGGCGGGGGTGTCTCAGGGGCGATCCGCCACCGGTTCTCGGACACGTTCTCGGCGCAGATCGGGCTCGACGCCCAGGCGGGTCGGTCGAAGGACGCCCTCGGCACGGTCAATTACCGGCTGATCGGCGTGCCGGCCTCGGTCACCTACGATTCCACCGACAGCCTCCTCGACCCGACGCGGGGCGTCCGGGCCATCGCGTCGCTGGCGGTCTATCCTGGCGCGATCTCCTCGCCCGGCATCGTCGTGGCCAAGGCGCAGGGATCGACCTACTACGCCCTCGACGACGAGGCCCGCATGATCCTGGCCGGCCGCATCGGCTTCGGATCGGTCTCGGGTGCGCCGCTGGGGGAGATCCCCGACAATTTCAGGTTCTTCGCGGGTGGCGGCGGCTCGGTGCGGGGCTACCCGTACCGGACCCTCGGGCCGATCGGCCCCTTCAACCTGCCGATCGGCGGCCGCAGCCTGCTGGAGGCCTCGATCGAGGCGCGCATCAAGGTCACCGACACGATCGGCGTAGTGCCGTTCTTCGACGCGGGCACCGCCTTCGCCTCGGCGATGCCGGATTTCGACGAGAAGATCCGCAAATCCGTTGGCATCGGCCTGCGCTACTATACCGGCATCGGTCCGATCCGCGCGGACGTCGCCTTCCCGCTCGACCCCTACAAGGGCGGACACGTGCGTCCCGCCGTCCTGTATCTGAGCCTGGGGCAGGCGTTCTGAATGGCGTTCCGAACCGGACTCACGCGGCGCGCCGCGCATAAGGCCGCCCGCCACGGCCGGCGGGAGCTGGCGCTCGTCCTGGTCTGCCTCGCCCTGCTGCTGCCCTGCACCATCGCGGTGACGCGCGCCGACGAGGGTGACAAGTCCGTGCTGGCCGGCCTCCTGTCCCGCGCCCTGTCGACGCCCTCCTCGCGGGTGGCGATCGGTGCCGTCGACGGTGCCCTGTCCTCCGACGCCACCATCCGGGACGTGGCGATCAGCGACCGCGACGGCGTGTGGCTGAAGCTCGACCGGGCCCGCATCGTCTGGCGGCGGCTCGCCCTCCTATCGGGACGGCTGGAGGTCGACAGCCTCGAGATCGGGCACCTCGACGTGCTGCGGCGGCCGATCCCCGGCCCACCGCCGCCCGAGGCCAAGCCCGACGGGCGGCTCCTCCCGGACCTGCCGGTCAAGGTCGAGATCAAGGAATTCAAGCTGGCCGAGCTGACGCTGGGCGAGGCGGTGGCCGGGCAGCCGGCGCGGCTGTCGGCCGAGGGCCGGGCGAAGCTCGGCGCCGCCAGCGAGGGGCTCGACCTCCAGGCCCGGGCCCAGCGCATCGACGCGCCGGGCCGCTTCCTGCTGTCGCTGCTGTTCGTGCCGAACGGCGAGCGACTTGAACTGAAGGCAAACCTGGTCGAGCCGGCGGGCGGCCTGCTCTCGAAGGCCGCCAACCTGCCCGGCACGCCGCCGATCGATTTCGAACTCGACGGAACGGGTACACTGGACGCCTGGGGCGCCAAGCTGGACTTCACGGCCGGTCCCGAGATCGGCGCCAAGGGCGGCGCGAAGATCTCCCGCATCGGCGCCGAGCGGCGCCTCACCCTCGACCTCGCGGCGCGGATCGAGGGGCTGATGCCGGGCCCGGCGGCGGCGGTCTTCGCCGGCATCACCAAGCTCGACGGCGGCCTCGCCTTCGCGGATAGCGGCGCCTTCCGGATCGACCGGCTGGAACTGACCTCCCGCACGGCGCGCCTGGCGGCCGGCGGCAGCCTCACCCGCGACCGGGTCGCCGACCTGACGCTGCAGGCGCGCGCCCTGCCGACAGAGGGCGACGTCACCCGGGCCGGCGAGGCCGAGATCGGCAAGCTCGTCTTCGACGGCAGCCTCAAGGGACCGCTGGCGACGCCGGCGGTCCGGGGCCGTCTCGACGCGGCCGCTCTGCGCAGCCGCGGGTCCAGCCTGGACCGGATCGAGGCGAGCCTCGGCATCGACCCTCAGGGCGAGCTGTCGGCGCAGCGTTTCGTCATCACGGCGGACGGCCGGGTCGACGGGCTGAAGCTCGCCGACCCAGCCCTGCGCCGGGCGATCGGCAGCCGCGCTACCGTGACGCTGCGCGCCTCGGCCGGCGCAGACGGCGTGGTCGACATCGCGGCGCTCATGCTGGACTCCGACACAGCGCGGGCAACCTATGCCGGCCGGGTCGGCCAGAACACGCTGGCGGGCACCGTCGACGCGGCGCTGCCGGACCTCTCCGTCTTCTCCGGGCTCGCCGGTCAGGGCCTCGCGGGCAGCCTCGACGCCAAGGCCCGGCTCAGCGGCGATCCGGCGCGCAAGGCCGTCGCCGCCGATCTCGCCGTGACAACGAGCGGCCTCGTCACCGGGATCCGGGCGGCCGACCGCACCCTCGGCCGCGCGCCGAGCCTCCAAGGGCGCGTGTCCCAGACCTTCGACGGGTACGGCTTCGACCATCTGCGCCTGGAAGGCTCCGGCGTCACCGCGACTCTGCAGGGCGAGGCGACGGCGACCCACGCGGACGTCACCGGCAGGATCGACCTCAAGAGCCTCGCGGAACTCGACGGGCGCCTCACCGGCAGGGCCGGAATCGACGCGCGCCTGACCGGATCCCTGGAGCGTCCGGACGTGAGCGCGACCCTGACGGCCCCCGCCGCCACGGCGGCCGGCAAGCCGATCCGGGATCTGCGCGTCGAGGCGATCCTGCGGGACGCGCTCCTCGCGCCGGACGGCACGGTCCAGCTCGGCGGCGACGTCGGCGGCAAGCCGCTGACCGGCGGCGCGCACCTCGCGCGCGTCGGCGGGGACTGGGTCCTCGACCGGCTCGGCCTCGATCTCGGCTCGGTCTCCGTCGCCGGCCAAGCGACGGTCGCAGCCGACACGTGGCTGTCGGCGGGCACGCTCACCGTGCGGGCCGGTGACCTGACGGACATCGCGCCCCTGGTCCCGGAACCGGTCTCGGGCCGCCTCGACGCGGCGCTGACCCTCGCCCGCGACGGCGGACGCCAGGACGTGACCCTCCGCGCCACCGGGACCGGGCTCCGCTACGGCGAGACCGCGCTCGCACGGCTCGACGCAGACCTCTCGGGACGCGACCTGCGCGCCCATCCGGTCCTCGACGGACGCGTCGAGGCCGATCGGCTCGTGGCCGCCGGCCAGCGGGTCGACATGATCCGGCTCCTCGCCAACGGCACGCCCGCCTTCAGCGACGTGAGCCTCACCGCCCGAGCGCGCGGCTTCACCCTCGACGGTGCCGCGCGCGTCGTCCCGGCCGCGGACACGCGGATCGAGATCCAGCGCCTGTCGGCGGCCCGCGGCAGCGACCGTTTCGCCCTGACAGGGCCGGCTGCGATCACGCTCCGGGACGGCGGCGCCGTGATCGACGGCCTGTCGATCGCGGCGGGGTCCGGCCGCATCACGGTCGCGGGCCGCGCCGGGCAGGATCTCGACCTCAAGGTGGCGATCCGGTCCCTACCCCTGTCGCTCGCCCGGATCGCCGCGCCCAGTCTGGCCCTCTCAGGGACCCTGGACGGCGAGGCGGACCTCCGCGGCCCCGCGACGCGACCGGAGGGGCGCTACGCGGTCAGCGTGGCCAAGCTCGTCGCCCCGCAGACGCGGCAGGCCGGGCTGCCGGCGATCGACGCGACCGCGAAGGGCACGCTGTCGGACGGGCAGGCGAGCCTGGACGCTCGGGTGACGGCCGGGCGTGGCGTCGCCTTGACGGTGTCCGGGTCGCTGCCCGTGGAGGCCGGGGGGCCGCTGGACCTGCGCGCCCGCGGAACACTCGACGCCGCCCTCGCCAACTCCCTCCTGAGCGTCGGCGGCCAGAGCGTCACCGGCAAGGTCGCCATCGACGGCGGCGTCACCGGAACCCTGGCGGCGCCGCGGGCCCAGGGCGCGGCGGTGCTGAGCGGCGGGAGCTTCACCGATCCGCTGAACGGGCTCCGCTTCACCGGGATCGAGGGTCGCGTCACCGGCCGCGGCGACAGCGTCGTGGTCGAGCGACTGACCGCGACCGCCCGCAACGGCGGCCAGGTCTCGGTCACCGGACGCGTCTCCCTCGCGCCCGATTTCCCGGGCAATTTCCACGTCGTCGCCGACAAGGCCGAACTCGTGTCGAGCCCGCTGATGACGGCCGTGTCGAGCCTCGACGTCACGCTGGCGGGGCCGCTGGCGCAAACGCCGCGGATCGCCGGCCGGGTGAACGTGGTGTCGATCGACGTCGCGGTTCCGGACCGGCTGCCGGCCACCATCCGGCCGCTGCCGGGCGTCCGCCACGTCAACACGCCGCCGGCCCTGCAGGCGCGCCTGGCGCAGCGGGCGGAGCGGAAGGCGGCGACCCGTCCCGGGCGGCGGTCCGGGAAGCCCGCCGTCCCGTTCGACGCCACCCTCGACGTGACGATCGACGCGCCGAGCCGCATCTTCGTGCGCGGGCGCGGCATCGACGCGGAGCTCGGCGGCGCGCTGCGCGTCACCGGAACCTCCGCGTCGCCCAACGCCAACGGCGCCTTCTCGCTGCGGCGCGGACAGTTCGAGCTCGTCGGCCAGCGCCTGGATTTCAGCCGCGGCCGGCTGACCTTCGCCGGCAGCCTGACCACGCCGGAACTCGATTTCGTCGCCGAGACCAAGGCCACCGACGTGACCGCCCGCATCGCCGTCTCGGGCTTCGCGGACGCGCCGCAATTTTCCCTGACCTCGGATCCGGTCCTGCCGCAGGACGAGATCCTGTCGCGGATGCTGTTCAAGAAGGCGTCGGCCGGCCTGTCGCCGTTCCAGGCGCTGCAGCTCGCCCAGGCGGTCGCCCAGCTTTCGGGGGGGGCCGCCGGTCCGGACATGTTCGAGCAGGCGCGCAAGAGCCTCGGCCTCGACAGCCTCGACGTCTCCACTGGCGCGAGCGGCGGGCCCGCGATCGGCGCCTCGCGCTACATCTCGGATCGGGTCAGCGTCGGCGTGAAGGCCGGGGCGAAGCCCGCCGACACGGCCGTCGGGGTCGACTTCGACGTCACGCGGCGGATCAAGCTGAAGGGCGAGGCCGGGAGCGACGGCCGCACCAGCCTCGGCGTCGGCGCCGAGTACGAGTGGTAGCCGGCGACGTCACACATCCGCTCGTTCGACCACACCTGCAATGCTGCGGGATCGACATGCTCGGTCAATGGTTTAGGTTCGGCACGGGCGGCCGCCAGGGCCGCCGATCGGGCGGGAAACACCACGGGCGATGGACGAGCTTTTCGAGACCGATGACGATCCACCGGTTCCGGAGGGCGGCCTTCTCCGCAGGCTACCGATCATCAACAGGCGGGGCCTCCATGCCCGCGCATCCGCGAAATTCGTGCAGACCGTGGAGCGCTTCGACGCCGCCGTGACCGTGACCCGCGCGGGCGAGACCGTCGGCGGGCGCTCGATCATGGGTCTGCTGACACTGGGCGCCGCCATGGGCACGTCCATCGCCGTCACCGCCGTGGGCCCGGATGCGAAAGGCTGCCTCGATGCCATTGAGGCCCTGCTCGCCAACCGCTTCGGCGAGGACGAGTAGCGCGGCTCAGGCCGCCGCAGGGTCCGCCTTGCCCGGCCACTTGCACAGGTTTGAGACGGGGCATCGCGGGCAGGCGGGTTTCCGAGCGGTGCAGGTATCGCGCCCATGCCGGAACAACCAGACATGGGCGTTGTCTTTGAGACTTTCGGGGGCGAGGCGGGCGAGGCCGTCCGCCACCGCGTCGACTGTGGGTCCCGGCGCCAGCGGGATCCGGTTCGAGACCCGGAACACGTGGGTGTCGACAGCGATCACCGGTTCGTGGAAGGCAAAGTTCGCCGTCACCTCGGCGCTCTTGCGGCCAATCCCCGGGAGGCGGCGCATCTCCGAGGCCGTGCGCGGGACGGCGCCGCCGTACTCCGCGAGCAGGGCCGCCGACAGCTTGACGATGTTGCGCGCCTTCGAGGGTCCGAGCCCGACCGGCCGGATGATCTCCGTGATCCGGGCCTCGCCGAGCGCGACCATGCCGGCGGGATCCCGGACATCGGCGAACAGCGCGTCGGCGATGCGGGAGACGGTCGGACCGGTGGATTGAGCCGAGAGCAGCACGGTCACGAGCATGCGGAACGGATCGATGCGGTCGAACCCGGCCTTCGGGTCCGGGTCCCTTTCCGCGAGACGTCCGAGCACCGCGGCCACCGTGTCGGCGTCACCGCTCGCGTACGGTCCGGATGCCGTCCCCGCGACCGCCGTCCGGCTCGGAGCGGATCGAACGCCGTGGGGGATGTCGCGGGTCATCGGCGCCAGCTAGGGTCCGGCGCCCGCCCTCGACAGGCTCCGCGCGCGCGGCGGATTGACCGCTCAGGCCTCGGCGCGCCGCCAGGGCACCGAGGCGGAGCCGGCGCACAGATGGAGCGTACCGGCCACGACCGCGCCGGCCCTGCGCAGGATCTCGACGCGCAACGCGCCGCGGCGGGCGAACAGGCGGGTGACCACCCGGACCAGCGAGGCCTCCGCCGGATCGGCGATGATTGGTCGCGCGGCCGTCCGGGCGTCGAGGGCGAGGAAGGTCTCGACCGCGTCGCGGACGGCGGCCGGATCGGTCACGGCGAGGATCTCGGACTCTGCGGCCTCCCAACCCTCAGGGCGGATGCCGATGAGGTTCCCGACCGGAACCGACCGCGGCGGTGCTGAGCGGCGCGCCGCCAGGGGCAGACGGCGCAGCGTCGGCTCCGACACGGGTGCGGCTTCACCGACCAGGCAGATCGGGCGGCGCAGCGCTCCGAGCCGCGCCCGCAGCGCTCGGTCGACGGCCTCAGCGGCCGCCCGCTCCACCAGCCCAGCGGCCTCGGTCCCACCAGGCTGCCAGCGCCGTGTACGGCCGCCCAAAACCGAGCCAGGCATCGCCAGCGGGACGACGCCACGCAGCGTATCGCGGCCCGTGCCCCTATCCTGGCTCCAGGCGAGGGCGACGGCGACCGGGCGGCCGCCCGGGCGGTGCTGGGCCAGCGGCAGCAGATGGTCGGGATCCCGCAGCGGGTCGTCGACGGCGTGGCGCACCAGCAGGGCCCGCCACGCGCTCACGGCCCCTGCGTCCACGGCGCCGGGCCGATGGAGGTCGACCCGCCACGTCTCAGAGTGCGGGGCAACCTCTGAATCCGGTGCCGCCGCGCGGTCCGGCCACTCGGACCGGCCGCCCTGTATCACGGTGAAGCGTCGCACCATCCGCGTGTCCTGCCTCTCGACGATCCGTCCCGATCCGGGACGGTCCGGCGCCTCCGCGGCGCCGTTCGGGTCGATGGCTTCAAGGACGGTGCCGCCGGACGTCAGGGGCCCGGGATGGCAAGCGGGTTGTCGGTAAGTGCGGCGGCATCGGGCGCGTCGATCCTCGGGCGACCCAGAAAGGCGTCCCAGAGCTGGCGCACGAAGGCCGGGTCGAGGTCGTGCAGGATCAGAACGAGCCGCGAGGTGTGGTCGGGATCGGGCCAGGCCGGCAGGGTGATCGGCGCGTGGAACACGTGCTGGACACCGTGGACGACGAGGGGACGCTCGGGATCGTCGGCGAGGGCGACGATCCCCTTGAGCCGCAGCAGCTTCGGCCCGTGGCCGGAGCGCAGGAGATCCATAAACATCTCGAAGGCCGCGCGCGGTACGGGCGCCGCGCTGGTCAGGCAAATCGCCTGGATCGACGCGTCGTGGCGGTTCACGTCGCCATGGTGGTGATCCTGCTCCAGCGCCGCGTCGCCGAGCCAGGCACGCACGTCGGCCGCCTTGCCGTCGAGGCCGAACAGGCCGCCGAGGAGCGTCTCCGCGGGGGCGTCCGGCGCGACGATCGGAGCAGCCGGGTTGAGCGCCGCCAAGCGCCCTCGAATCCCCGACAGGTCACCCGCGAGATCGGCCTTGGTCAGCACGATCCGATCGGCGACCGCGACTTGCCGCAGGGCTTCCGGATGGGCGTCGAGGGTCTCGGCACCGGTGAGCGCATCCACCACTGTCACCACGGCCTGGAGGCGGTACCGCAGCACCAGATAGGGATGGTAGATCAGCGCGTGCAGGATCGGCGCCGGATCGGCGAGGCCCGTCGTCTCGATCACGACCCGCCGGAACGGCCGGATCCGGCCGTTGTCGCGCTTGCGCAGCAGATCCTCGAGAGTCGCGATCAGGTCGCCCCGCACCGTGCAGCACAGGCAGCCGGCGCCGAGCAGGATCATGTCCTCATCGACGGTCTCGATGAGCAGGTGATCGAGGCCGATCTCCCCGAATTCGTTGACGATCACCACCGTGTCGGCGAGCGCCGGATCGCGTAGCAGCCGATTCAGAAGGGTGGTCTTCCCGGCTCCCAGGAAGCCGGTGAGCACGGTCAGCGGGATCGGCTCCGGGCGTCGTGGATCCGGAGCGGGTGCGAGGGTCTCTGACATAGGCGGCGAAGTGGGGTGCGTCGGCGTCCGCGGCAACGCGGCCATGCGCGGGGAACCCCGCCAACCCTACTCGTCGGCAGCCGCTTTCTTGGCAGCCGACTTCTTAGCCGGAGCCTTGGCGGCGGCCTTGTCGGACTTGCTCTCGGCCTTGGCCGGCACCGGCTTGTGGGCGGCTGCCTTGGGTGCGGGCTTCGTCAGCCCCTTGCCGGGCTTGGCCTCGGGCATCCCGGTCGTTTCATCGGCGGTGTAGGCGCTGGCGTTCCGCGGCATGCCATGACCGGGCTTCGCGGCGACCTTCGGAGTCGATTTGGCGGCGGCCTTCGCGGCCTCGGCCCGCTCCATCCGCGCTGCGCGCGCCTGCTTGGCCGCCTCCAGGGCCGCCATGCGCTTGGCCTTGGCAGCCTCGAGCTTGGCGGCACGGGTGTTGGCGGCTGCGGCCTTCTGCTCGGCCTCCTGGGCCTCGAGGATCTGCTGGCCCTCGGCCGGATTGCGGCCGATCCAGACGGCGACCGGCTGGAGCGGCGCCCGCGGCGGCAGGGACCGCGCCCGCAGTGCCGGGTTGGAGAAGGCGGCCAGCGCCAGGGCGGGCGAGTTCGCCGCCGAGCCGCCGATCAGCTGCGCCGCCGAACCGGGGGCGCTCAGCGCGCCGGGACCGTCCTCGATGTCCGGGGGCTTCTTGCCGCCGCACACGAAGGGGCGCATGTCCGGGGGCGCGGGGCTCGCCGACGGCGGCAGCGCATCGAGAGTCGGGCTCGTCCAGCCGGCGCTCTGGCTGAAGGCGTAATCGAACAGGTCGGCGGTCTTCACGTCACGCTCGCGCGGGGTCGGCTGTCCCATCACGATGGTGACGATCCGCCGGCCATTGCGCGTGGCGGTCGCCACCACGTTGAACCCGCCCGAGCAGATGAAGCCCGTCTTCATCCCGTCCGTGCCGGGATAGCGGCCGAGCAGGCCGTTGTGGTTCGCCATCACGGCGCGACCGAACTGGATCGCTGAGATCGAGAACAGGTCATGGGAATCCGGAAAGTCGCGGATCAGAGCCCGGGCGAGAACCGCCATGTCGCGGGCGGAGGTCCACTGTCGCGGGTCCGGCAGGCCGTTGGGATTGTACCAGCGGCTGTCACGCATGCCGATCCGCTGCGCGGTCTCGTTCATCAGCGCGGCGAAGTTGTCGATGGAACCGCCGAGGGACTCGCCGATCGCGTAGGCGACGTCGTTCGCCGACTTGACCATGATGATCTTCAGGGCGTTGTCGAGGGTGAGCTGCGTCCCCGGCTTGAAGCCCATCTTCGAGGGTGGCTCGGCGGCGGCGGCGGCCGAGATGGTGATCATCGAGTCGAGCGAGACCCTGCCCTGCCGCACGAGATCCAGGGCGACGTAGGTGGTCATCAGCTTGGTGATCGAGGCCGGGTACCAGGGGTCGGTCGGCGCCTGCGCGTAGATGACCTTGCCGGAATCCACGTCCGCTACGAGGATCGGCACCGTCACGGCGTTCGCTGCGCCGATCCCGACCAAGCCTGCACCGAGCAGACCCGTCAGCGCCGCAAGCCCGACGGTGAGGCGTCGGTAGAGAGAAGAGGACATTCGAGCCCGACTCGTCAGAGGATCGCCTGGGTCGACGCAACGGGGCGTCGGTTTTCCGGCCAGCCAGCCGGAGAGCGGCGCAACCCGGACGGCCGAAGGCGGTCGCCGGACTGCATCTCGGCATGAACGAGTCCACCATGGCAAGAGCAAGGCGAGATCGCACAGCGGGTCTGCACGGCGCGGTTGTCGGTGGCCCACGGCCGCCGCAAGGCCTATGTGCAGGCCGAGCGCGGGAGGCGGATCGCGCGCGCATCTGACTGGGACGATTGTGGCTTACGCGGTCAAGGAGATTTTCCACACGCTTCAGGGGGAGGGCGCACAGGCCGGGCGTGCAGCCGTGTTCTGTCGCTTCGCCGGATGCAACCTCTGGTCGGGACGTGAGGCCGACCGCGCCGCGGCGGCGTGTCGGTTCTGCGACACCGACTTCGTCGGGATGGACGGGGAGGGCGGCGGACGTTTCGCGGATGCGGCCTCGCTCGCCGGCGCAATCGCCGCCACCTGGGCGGGGGGCGCCGAGAACCGCTACGTCGTCTTCACTGGCGGCGAGCCGCTGCTCCAGCTCGACACATCCCTGATCGCGGCCGTCCACGCGGCCGGGTTCGAGATCGCGATCGAGACCAACGGCACGCTGCCCGCGCCCGCCGGGATCGACTGGATCTGCGTCAGCCCCAAGGGGAACAACGCCCTGGCCCAGACCACCGGCCACGAGCTGAAACTCGTGTACCCGCAGGCGGATGCCGATCCCGCGGATTTCGTCGGCCTCGCCTTCCAGCACCGCTTCCTCCAGCCGATGGACGGGCCGGATCGGGCCACCAGTACCGAGGCGGCGATTGCCTATTGCCGCCGGGATGCCCGCTGGCGACTGTCATTGCAGACCCACAAGATCATCGGCATTCCCTGAGAAGATCAGCGCAAGACGAGGGACGTCTCTCGGAAGTCCTCTTCCCATCGCGCGAAGACTCGGAAACGATCACGACCGCGATTCAGTCGCGGAACGGAGCCGGTGAGCGCCGATGGATCCTTTCCACAGCCGTGGAATATCTCTGCTCCGTCGCGGAATGCGCCGGAGCACGAATGCGATGGCATCTGGCCGATCGATCCCGACCCGCACCTGACGAAGCTGTCCGGCCGCCAGCACTGGCATTTCCGGGCGGGCGTGCCGGTGGGAATCAACGTCAACGGCGTCCGGATGGACGCCGGCGATGCACGGACCGCCCTGCTGGGCATCCGGCGGGACGCCCGTGCCCATCCCTACCCGGCGACCTTCACACATGCTCCGGCGACCGGAGAGCCTCTGCGCAGTCCGACTGTGGCCGAGGAGCCGGCCACGCTCGACATCGACCGTGACAGCGTCTTCGAGATTTTGCTGCCGAGCGGCGTGCCGGTGCTGGTCCAGGCCGGGCGCCATGCCGGGCTCTACCTGTTTCAGGAGAACTTCGGCGCCTTGGAAATCTGGGATGGCCGGGCGTTCCGGTCCCTCGGACGGCTGCCCGCCGCGGCACCGGGAACCACGCTGACGGCGACTCCCGAGGGGATCTCCTACACCACCGCCGACGCGCTGGTCTCAGTGGGCCTTCCGCAACTCGGCCCGCGCCTCGCCCTCGGCGAAGGCGGCCTGCCACGCCTGCGCTTCCTCTCGGCGCCGGGCTGGCGTGGGACCGAACTCCTCGCTCTGGCGGAACGGAACGGACGCCTCGTCCTGTGCCAGGGCTCAGTCGGGGTGGATGCGCTCGACCTGCGGGACCTTGGCGGATCCTCGTCCGGGACGCCATTCTGCGGCCCCTGGATGAATCGTCTGGGCGACATGTTCTGGACCGGATCCAACGGGTTCGTCGCGTGCCGTGCGGGCGGCCCAGACGGGAACCTCGTCGCTTGGCCGGGCGGCTTCGTGCCGATCACCGCTCAGGCACCATGGCGCGACCGGGCCGACCAGCATCACCAGCTCGGCACGCTGGACGGCCGCTACCATCTCGCAGCCGTGACCTCGGACCCGGCGCTCAACCGACTCGACAGGCCGCGGCTCGCCGCCGGGTCGGCCGCCTACTGGGGTGCCGACCGTTTCGACCTGCCCTGGCAGGCACCGGCCGAGACGCTCACGCTCGGAGCGCATGCGGGCGCTCTGTTGCTCCCACTGCTGGCATTGCAGCGGGATACCGTGCTGCTCGCCCTCGCCATCGACGGTCCGCGTGCCGCATTCCTGAAGGATGTGACCCTTCCAGAGCCCGCGACCGGACACGTTCTGCACCATGCCCACGGGGCAGGCCTTCACCGGCTTCCGATCACCTTGGAGGTTTCCGCCCTCCGCGATGCCGGCGCCCTTCTGCACGACGGCACGCTGCATCTCTGGACGCGGTCCGGGCGCAGGTGCCACGCTCTACGGCTGCGAACGGCATGAGCCCGCTGCTGACCCGCGCGATTCTCGCGCTGCTCATCACCGGAGCGGCACCGGCTAAGGCGGACATAGCGCCCCGGCAGCTCGTCCTCGTTCAGGATTCCGGCTGGATGGAGCCGTTCCTGAGCGCCGAGGGCTCGCAATTTCGGCCGTTCATTGAGGCTCTGGCGGCCGCCATCCGCGTGCCGGGCGGCACGATCGCAATCGCGACCTTCGATCAAGACGGTCAGGTGCCGGAACGGATGTCACCGCGCATCCTGTACGCGGGTCCCTACGCGGCAGCGCCTATCCGATCCGCGGTGGCGGCGATCGACCTGCCGCGCAAGGCCGGCGGACAGGCCTATGCCGATGCCGATTTCAACGGCGCCCTACTCGGCGGCATCCGGCGCGGGCTGCACGGGCGAGACGGCGTCATCTGGATGGTGACGAACAACAAGAACGCCCCGGGCAACAGCCCCGCAGTCGAGCGCAACACCGCCGCCTTCTACGCGGCGCTTCGCGATTCTTCCGCGATCACCCGGATCGCTGCCTACCCGGTGAGGATGCCCCTGAAGGGCCGCAACTTCGATGCGTCCGGATTTGTGGTTTACGGCATCGGATATGGCGCGGGCGGCCAGCGTCCCCTCGAGGCGGCCCTGTCGTCGGGTGGTCTGGCGGCTTTGTTCAGACATCCGCCGGTCAACCTAAAGCCGGTTCTCGCCGGCGGCGTGACCCTGCGGTTCGACAAGCTGGACAGCGGCGGTCTTCAGGCCGGCCTGGAGGACGGCGTGCTGGTCGTCCGAGGGGCGGACGCCGCGGCGGGGACCGTTCTGCGGTTGATCGGGCACCTCGACAACGGGCTCTATCCGCAACGGATCGTCGCCGCGCGGCTCATCCTGCGCTGGAGCGCGTCCGGCCCGGAAGCGGCTTCCGCGCGGGCGGCCATCTTGCCAGACCGGGTCGCCAACCTGCCACCGCAGGGCGAGTGCGAGGCGCTCGCTGTGTCCTTGACTCTGCCGCCGGTCCCGCGGCCGGCGGGCCTCGGCGGTCTGCTCTCCGGCCAGCGCGCGGTCGACGGCGCACTGAGCCTGCAGCTCACGGAGCTGCGCCTCGGCCTCGATCCTGCGTTCTTGGAGCGTGTACGGCTGATCTTCGGCAGCAGCCTCCTGATCGGCGACCAGATGACCGGAGAAATCGTCACGCAAAACGGCACGTTAGAGGATCGCCTGCCCAGCCTGTTCCGTGATTATCGCAGCGTGTCGGAGGCCGTGGTCACACTTCCGGTCCGGATCGAGGCTGGGTTCTCGCCTTGGCCGCTCATCGCGGCCTCGACCGGCGCGCTCGCGCTCCTCGGCGTCGGCTTCCTCGGCGCAGCCGCGACCGGGCGCCCTCGGACCTGCACGGGGATGCTCGGCGCCTTCCCGAGGCGCGCGATCCTACGGCCCTTTCGCACCACGATCCTGCGGGCCCCGGATGGCAGCCATTGGCGGGTGCGCGCCACTCTCTGGGGACCGGCGCGGGCGCATCGCCTTGCGGAGGTCGAATCCGGCGCATGATCGGTTCGTTCGACAGAGGAATGCCGCCACAGGGGCCGCTCCCGATTCAGGCGCCTAGCGGAGCGGATTTCCGCATCCCGCCTCCGCAGGGCCTCGGCCCACAGGCGGAGCCGCCGCTCAAAACCGGGCGCGCGGTCGGTGCAGCGAGCCCGTTCGCCGGCCTCGACCGCGCGCCGACAATGTCGGAGATCACCCTCGGCAGCGTCGCACTGATGGTCCTGGCCGTCATCTTCCTGTTCGTCCGCCAGGGCGTCCGCGTCAGCCTGGTCGATCGACGCGCGACGCTCCACGCCGCCGCCGGGGCGAGTCGGACCCTGTTCGCGGCCCTGATGGTCACGGCCACGGTTCTGATCGGCGCCACGGTCGGCCGCCTCTGGCAGGCCTGGGCCGGCCTCACCGTGGCCTTCGCCCTCTGCGCAATCCTATTCGCCGCCGCCCTGGCGCTGATCCTGCGCGCGCCGGACCGGAGACGCTGACATGACGGACGACGCGCGCCCCGCAGGCTCGGAGACGCTTCTGAAGGTCCGTCCGACCGTCTTCGTCGCGCTGGGTGGCACCGGCATGGAGGTGTTGCTGCGCCTGCGCCGGCGCATCCTGCAGGCGGAGTGGAATGGGACCCGGATCAGCGCCATCGACCAGTTCCCGGCAGCCGCCTTCCTGTACTTCGACACCGATACGCTGGAGGCCCGCGAGGCCGGGCGCGCCGCCGCCACCGACCCGTTCTCGACCAAGGTCGCCTTCCGGGACGGGGAGACCCTGCAGAAGGCGGTTCATCTCGCGCGCTATCAGGCAGAGCGACGCAGCTACCCGCATATCGACGAGTGGCTGCCGGACCGCGACCTGTCGCGGATCGATGCATCCAAGGGTGCCGGCCAGATCCGCGCGATCGCCCGCCTGCTGTTCTTCGACGCGGTGCGCCCGTTCCTGGGCCGGCTGGCCGCGAAGGCGGCCGCGGTGCTCGCCAACATGTCGAACGAGGCGCAGCTGCGCGCGCTCGGCCTCGATACCGCCACCGACCTGCGCGTCGTGGTCGTGGCCTCGGTGGCCGACGGCACCGGCTCGGGCGCCGTGATCGATGCCGGCTACGCAATCTCGTCGCTCGACACGCCGAAGCGGCCGGACGCCGTCGATCTCTTCCTGGTCCTGCCCTCGGGCTATGCCGGGGCCAACAAGGACCGGGTCTTCGCCAACGGCATGGCGACCCTGTCCGAGCTCGAATACGTGATGCGCGGCAAACCCGAACCGCCCTATGTCGAACGCTGGGGCGACCACGAGCCGGTGGCGCCCGGGGTCGAGCGGACCTTCACCGATGTCTACCTGTTCGACACCCAGAACCTCGCCGGCCAGCGCACCGCCGCGGTGAGCGACCTCTACGACATGATCGCCGATGTGCTGTTCGAGGATTTCGGCAATTCCGAATTCTCCGGCCGCAAGCGCTCGACCGGCGTGAACCAGACTCAGCACAAGATGCACAAATGGGCGCCGCCGGGCCCGGACCGCGCGGCCCGGACGGCGCTGTTCTCCCTGAACTACTCGGCGCTCGGGCAAGCCGTGCTCGCCACCCGCGGGAGCCTGGAATTCGAGGAGGCCGCCGCCCGCGCCGGACTCGGCATGGTCGCGGCCTTCTTCGGTGTCGCCCGGGGCGAGGCCGAGCGCCATGTCCCGACCGTCGAGGCGCGCGACCGGTTCGCCGCCGACCGGCTCGGCCTGCGCTTCTCGGCCTTCGAGGCCTTTCCGAAGGTTCTCCGTCCGGCGCCGCCAAGCCTCCCGGAATACGACCTCGTCGGCCTGCTCCTCCAGCGGGCCGACGGCTCGTCGATCCAGGAATCGGTCGTGCTCGCCGCGGACGTGGCGGTCGACGCGGTCCGCGAGGAGATCGCCAACCCGCGCGACTGGGCGCCGAGCCTGCGCCAGGCCGCCGAGCGCCTGCGTGACGACATCCTCGGCCGCGCGGGAGCCGGCACCGTCTACGGCCCACGCGGCGCGGAGGTGCTGGATGTGCGCGCGCGGCTCGAAGCCGTGTGGCTCGCGGATCCGGACGGCACGCTGGCCGCCGCGCTCTATCGCCTCCTCGATGATCAGGAGCGGGGCGGCCTCGACTACACCCGCGCCCTGATCGAGGGGGTGAAGGACCTGATCGAGGCCGAGGGCGGGGCGCTCGCTCGCCTCCAGACGGCGGCCGACACCTACGGCCGTCTCGCCGACGCGGTGACGGCGGAGCATTTCTCCGCCTCGCTCAGCCGGCTCGAGCAGGTCCGGCCGGGCCTGATCGTCTCGCATCGGCGCGACGCCGAGCGCTACCTGGAGCAGGCCCGCGCGGATCTGCGCGGCGCCTGCATGCTGCGCATCCGGTCGCTGGCCGCCCGCGAGGCCGCGGAGCTGCTGCGGCGGGTCGCGGCGCGCCTCGGAACCCATGTCGGGCGCGATCCCGAGACCGGCCTCCCGCGCCATGACGGCCTGCTCGGCGCCATAAACCAGGGCCACGACGACGTGGTCCGGCTCATGACAGCGCTGCGGCTCGACATCGCCGAGATCCGCAACACCATCGAGCGGCCCTGCGGCGGAACGTTCCTGGTGCTGCCCTCCGGAGACCTGTCGGAGATCGCGGTGGCGCCGGCCGAGCGCCTGGCCCGGGCCCGGGAGGCGTTCCGGGCCTATGGCGGCTCCCGGGCCGTTTTCGCGCTGCTGCGGGAGGAGGACAGCCGGGCGGAACTGCTCGATGCCGTCCGCACCATGGCGCGGCGGCGCCTCGCACCGCATCGAACTCGCATCCCTGCGGCGCTTGACGCCCTGCGCGAATTGCCCTCCGCCCGGCAGCGCGAGACGCTGGCGCTGATGCTGCTGCGCTGCATGCCGTGGATCGACGCGCGGTTCGACGCCTTCAGCCCGAGCGGCGACCAGTTCAAGACGATCCTGGCTGTGGAGGGTGCGCACGCCTTCCAGGCGGAATTCGGCGCGATCCTGCGTGCAAGCCTTCCGGCGGTCCTCGGAGCCGGCGAGATCGGCTTCATCGAATCCGGTCAGCGCGGGCGGATCGTCTGCTATTGCGAGCTGTCGGGTATTCCCCCTCGACGTGCTCGGCCCCCTGCGGCGCGACTGGCGCCGCGCCTATGCGCAGGAACTCGACCGCCTCGACGCGATCCCGCTCCACAACCACAAGGATTATCTCCGCTTTCCGGACCCGGTGGCGCCCACGGCCGAGGAGACGGAGGCCCTGCGCGAGACCTTGGCGCTGTTTCTCCGCGCGGCCTGCCTCGGGCTGCTGCGGCGCACGCCAGAAACCGGCCTGTGGCGCTTCGAATTCGAGCCCGGCGATTGGCGCAGCGTCGGTTCCGAGCGAACCCTGCGCCGCAAGCTGTTCGACCGGGTTCAGCACGGCGCGATCACGGCGCAGCTCGCGCGGGCCGAGGCGGCGCTGTCGCCGGTCCAGACACTGGCGCTGGCGGCGCTGTTTGCCTGGACCGCCAAGCGCGCCTACGCCCCACGGCGCGAGACCGTGAATTTCGACGCCGAGGCGCGGGTGGATGGTGTCGGCCACGGCGTGGCACAGGCGCTGGCGAGCCGCTGGCGTCAGGCGGCCATCGAAGCCGGCCCGCTGCCGGGAAAGGCCGACCGGCTCCACGACGCATTGCTGGCTCGGATCGAGGACTGGACCAGGCCGGTTCCCGGGAGCCTCGGTGACCTGCCGCCCGAGGAGGCCAACCGCGACACGGCCGACCCGCCGGTCTTCCGGGCCGTCGACAAACGGGCGGTCGATACAGCGGCCTTCGCGACCGACGCCCTGCTGCGCTTGGTCGACCCGGCAGCACCGGCCCTGTCGGCCCTGACGGAGGCGACGGCGATGCGCTTCTACCTCTACCGCGACGCGGTGCAGGGGCCGTATCCGCTGTCCGCTCTGGCCGGGATGGCCCGATCCGGCAGCCTGAGGGCGGACACGCCGATCCATCCGCTCGGGGGCGCGTGGATGCAGGCGAGCGGCCATCCCGATCTGGCGCCGCTCTTCACGCCGGCGCCGCCCGACTTCTGACGTCCCGGTCAGCCGACCATGACCCTCCGCTGGGCGCGCGCCGCTCGGATCGCCAAGCGGGCGAACCGTCCGTCGGCGCGCACCGTATCAGGATCCTGCCCGGCCAGGATCGCGCGGCGCAAGGCGACAAGCGCGGGATCGCCCCAGGCGTCGAGCACGCGCCCGAACGCACCATGGCGTCCGGCATCGAACGGGATCGGCCGTCCGGATCCGTCCCGGGCGGGATGGGCCGGATGCAGCGCGCCGCAGGGTACCCAGCCCTGCGGGATCGGCGCGGTGGCCGCATGGGTCCGACCGAGCCGCAGCCATGACGGCAGGATATGGCTCCGCGGACCGACCCCTGCGGCGGCCGGATCGGTCTCCGCAGCGAAGACCTCGATGCGCGCGAAACGGGTGAGGAAGATCCGGTCCAGGCGCGAGGCAGACGCACGCAGGATTTCGACGTCGCCGGAAGCCAGGAGCGGCCGGCCCGCCAGGGCCCGGAGCCTGCCGATCCGCTCGGGATCGACGACGCGGAGGCAGGCATCCACAGCGCGCAGGCCGAGGCCGACGTCGAACAGCGCCGCCAGGCGATCCTGCGGCCGGATCGCCGCCGCGTCGGGCCCCAGTTCGGTCAGCACGGTGCGCCGGCCCATCGCGCAGGCCGCTTCGGGAAGGCAGAGCGCGACCGACTGGCTCCAGCCGTCGGTGAATCCGGTCTCGTAGGCGACCGGCCTGAGATCCGGCGGCACCGTGAAGGCGAGGCCGCCGCGGGCCGTGAGGAGGCCGATCCGCCCATCCGCGAGCAGCCGGGCCGGCTCCTCGGAATCGCGCGCGAAGACCGCGCCGGCCCCGTAGCTGCCCAGGCTCCACGTGCAGGCCGGATCGGCCAGTTGGGCGCGCAGCAGAGCGTCCACCGCGGTTCCCGGTCCGGCCGTCATCGGCTCCTCGCATGCACGCCACCGCAGCCGGCACGCCTTGACACGGGCGGCGAATGACCGGAAGTCGCGATGCATCACCGAGGTTGCGGTCAACAGGGCGGGCGCGCGACCCGGAACGACCGACGCGGAGACGTCCGCGGGACCTCTCGACGGGATCCGCAAGAAGGGCGCTGGCATGGACGTCATCGAGACCGAGATCCCGGACGTGAAGCGCATCGTCCTGAAGCGCTTCGGCGATGCGCGGGGCTGGTTCTCCGAGACCTTCCGGGTCGATACCCTGGCGCGGGCCGGCATCACCACGCCGTTCGTGCAGGACAACCAGTCCTTCTCGGCGCCGAAGGGCACGATCCGCGGCCTGCACTTCCAGATCGCCCCCCGCGCCCAGGCCAAGCTGATCCGCGTGCTCCAGGGCGCGATTCTCGACGTTGCCGTCGACATCCGCAGCGGCTCGCCGACCTTCGGCCGATACGTGGCCGTGACACTGGACGCCGAGAAGGGCGAGCAGCTCTACATCCCGCACGGCTTCGCCCACGGTTTCTGCACCCTGACCCCCGACGTCATGGTCGCCTACAAGGTCGACGATTATTACAGCCCCGAGCACGACCGCGCGCTCGCCTGGAACGATCCCGAGGTCGGGATCCCGTGGCCGGTCTCGGGCGAGGCGGCGATCCTGTCCGACAAGGACCGACGCGCGCCGCGGCTGGCCGATCTCGGTCCGGTGTTCTGATCCGCGCGTCCCGGCCGCAATTTCGTCACGCCGGCCAGTCTTACGCTGCCCGGCTTTTCAGTTTTTAGACCTATCCGAAGAGGTACTCCGCCATGCGCATCCTGGTGACCGGAGGCTGCGGCTTCATCGGCTCGGCGCTGGTGTTGCACCTCGTCAACGATCTCGGCCACGACGTCTGCACCCTCGACGCGATGACCTATGCGGCCAACCCCGTCTCGCTGGCGCCGCTGGCCGACAACCCGCGCCATCGCCTCGTCGAGGCTGACATCTGCGACCGCGCCGCCGTGCAGCAGGCCTATGCGGAGTTCAAGCCCGCGGCGGTGATGCATCTGGCCGCCGAGAGCCACGTCGACCGCTCGATCACCGATCCGGGCGCCTTCGTGCGCACCAATGTCATCGGCACGCAGACCATGCTGGACGGTGCCCGCGGCCATTACGAGGGCCTGTCGGAGGCCGAGAGGAAGACCTTCCGGTTCCTCCACGTGTCGACCGACGAGGTCTACGGCTCGCTGCCGCCGGACGCGTTCTTCACCGAGGACAGCCGCTACGATCCGCGCTCGCCCTACTCGGCCTCGAAGGCCGCCTCCGACCACCTCGCCCGCGCCTGGCACGAGACCTACGGCCTGCCGGTGCTGGTGACCAACTGCTCCAACAATTACGGGCCGCGTCACTTCCCCGAGAAGCTTATCCCGCTGATGATCCTCAACGCCCTCGAGGGCAAGAAGCTGCCCGTCTACGGCGACGGCCTGAACGAGCGCGACTGGATCCACGTCGAGGACCACGCCAAGGGCCTCGTGGCCGTGCTGGAGCGCGGCCGGATCGGCGAGACCTACCTGCTCGGCGGCCGCGCGGTGCGCAACAACCTCGCGGTGGTGAAGGCTTTGTGCGCGGCCTTCGACCGGCTGCGCCCGCAGAACGCCCCGCACGAGCAGCTGATCAGCTTCGTGGCCGACCGTCCGGGCCACGACCGGCGCTACGCCATCGATTGCAGCAAGGCCGAGGCCGAACTCGGCTGGCGCCCGCGGAAGACCTTCGAGCAGGCGCTCGAGGAGACCGTGGCGTGGTACCTCGCCAACGAGGCCTGGTGGCGCCCGATCCGCGAGGGCCGCTACAAGGGCGAGCGCCTGGGACTCAACGGCTGATGGACGTCCTCGTCCTCGGCGGCGCCGGTCAGGTCGGCACCGAGCTGCAGGCCCTGTCCTGGCCGAACGGCGTCACCGTCCACGCACCGGACCGCGCGGCGCTCGACATCACAGATGCAGACGCCGTCGCGGCGGCGCTCGCCGCCCGCGACTACCGGGCGGTGATCAACACAGCCGCCTACACGGCCGTCGACAAGGCCGAGTCCGACGTGGTCGCGGCGTGGCGCCTCAACGCGCTCGCCCCGGCGATCCTGGCGGCCGCCACGGCCGCGCGGAAGATCCCGCTGGTGCACGTCTCGACCGACTACGTCTTCGCGGGGACGAAGCCGGACGGGGCCTATGCGCCCGACGCGCCGATCGACCCGCAGAGCGTCTACGGCGCCAGCAAGGCCGCCGGCGAGCTGGCGGTGCGCACCGGCAACCCGCGCCACGCCATCGTGCGGACCGCCTGGGTGGTGAGCCCGCACCGGGGCAACTTCGTCAAGACGATGCTGCGGCTCGCGGCCGAGCGCGACGCCCTCACCGTGGTGAACGACCAGCACGGCTGCCCGACCTCCGCCGCCGACCTCGCCGCCGCGCTCGCGACGATCGCGCAGCGCATGGCCGCGGATCCGGACGCGCCGTCCGGCACGTTCCACTGCGTGAATGCCGGCGACACCACCTGGTGCGGCTTCGCCGAGGCGATTGTGGCGGGCTCGGCCCGGCGCGGTGGCCGCACCGTGCCGGTCAAGGGCATCGCGACCTCCGCCTATCCGACACCGGCTCGGCGGCCGGCCAATTCGCGCCTGTCCACCGACAGCCTCACGGCCGCCTACGGCATCGCGCCGCGGCCGTGGCAGGCGGCGCTCGACGACATCCTGGACCGGCTCGTCGGGCCGGTTTCAGAGGGAGTTTCCAAGCCATGAAGGGCATCGTTCTGGCCGGCGGATCCGGCACGCGCCTGCACCCGGCCACGCTGTCGATCAACAAGCAGCTCCTGCCGGTCTACGACAAGCCGATGATCTACTATCCGGTCTCGGTGCTGATGCTGGCCGGCATCCGCGAGATCCTGATCATCTCGTCGCCGGAGCACCTCGACAATTACAAGCGCCTGTTCGGCACCGGCGAGCAGTTCGGCGTGAGGTTCTCGTACGCGCTCCAGCCGCGGCCCGAGGGCCTCGCCCAGGCCTTCGTGATCGGGCGCGACTTCGTGGGCGACGACGACGTGGCGCTGATCCTCGGCGACAACCTGTTCTTCGGCGCCGGCATGGGCGAGCTCCTCGAGCGCGCATCCGGCCGCAAGCAGGGCGCGACGGTCTTCGCCTACCATGTCGACAACCCGCAGGCCTACGGCGTGGTCAATCTCGACAAGACCGGCCGCCCGACCAAGATTGTCGAGAAGCCGCAGACCCCGGAATCCACCTGGGCGGTGACCGGCCTGTACTTCTACGACAATCAGGTGCTCGACATCGCCGCCGACGTGAAGCCCTCGGCCCGGGGCGAGCTGGAGATCACCAGCGTCAACGAGGCCTATCTCCAGCGCGGGCAGCTGCACGTGGAGCGCATGTCCCGCGGCTATGCGTGGCTCGACACCGGGACCCACGACAGCCTGCTGGAGGCGAGCGAGTTCGTCCGCACCCTGCAGAACCGGCAGGGCCTGCAGGTGGCCTGCCTGGAGGAGATCGCCTACCTGCAGAAGTTCATCACCCGCGACCAGCTCGTGGCCCGCGGCGAGATGTTCGCCAAGACCGCCTACGGGCAGAACCTGCTGCGCCTCGCCCGCGAGACCGAGGACGACCTGCGCCTGCGCCGCGGGAAATAGGCCGCTTCACCGTCGGCCGGGCGCGCCCGCGCTATTTGGGCGCGCAGCCGATGCAGATCCCGCGCATGAGCTTGTCGTTGTCCGCCTCCCGCGGCGTGCGCTCGAGGCGATCGTCCGGCGTCTCGGCGCCGGCGCCGCGGCTCGGCGGCATGACGCGGCCGACCGACGAGGTGTTGGGCGCCGTCGCCGTCGAGGCGGGGCCGCCGCCGGTGCCGGTCTGGACTTGCGCCAGCGCGGCGCCGGTCGCCAGGACCGGCAGGAGCAGCGCGAGGCTGAGGGTGGTGAGCGGGCGGGTCATGGGTGCGGAACTCCGTGCCGGGCCATAACGCGGCTGTGACCATCCGGTTCGACCGGACGGGCCGATCCCCACCTTTGTTCGCCTTTGCAGAACCGATGCGGCGCCGTATCAGGAGCCGCGTTCCCGCCGCCGACATTCTGAAGCGTCGAAACTCGGAGCCGCCGCGACGATGCGGGACCCCAACGCGATCGACTTCTGGCGCGGCTTCGCCCTGATCACGATCTTCATCAATCACATCCCCGGCAACACCTTCGAGCGCTACACCTTCTCGCAATACGGCATCTCGGACGCGGCCGAGCTGTTCGTGTTCCTGGCGGGCTGGTCGATCGGCATCGCCACGCGGGGACGCGACGGCAATCCCGAGCCGCCCGGCCGGAGCGTGGTGCGGTTGCTGGCCCGCACCGTCGAGGTCTACCGGGCGCAGCTCACCGTGATGCTGCTTGCGCTGGCGCTGATCGCGGGCGCGGCGCTGCTGCTCGACAATCCGCTGATCCTCGAATGGCACAATGCCGGCGGTTTCTTCGCGGACCCGATCCAGTCGGTCTGCGGCATGGCGCTGCTGACCTACCAGCTCGGCTACTTCAACATCCTGCCGCTCTACGTGCTGCTGATCGGAATCGCGCCCGTCTTCGTGCTGGTCGGCCGCGTCAGCCTGGTCGCGGCCCTGGCTTTGTCCGTGGGCGTCTACCTCGCGAGCCTCGTGTTCGGCTGGAACCTGCCGTCCTGGCCGGGGGAGGGGGACTGGTTCTTCGATCCGTTCTGCTGGCAGCTCCTGCTGGTGCTCGGCTTCGTGCTCCAGGGCTGGAACCTGCGCACCGATCTCCTGCGCCGCTGGTCGCGGCGCCTGTTCCCGGCGGGCGTCGCCATCGTTCTCCTGGGAATCGTGCTCGCCGTCGCCGAGATCCGCCCGGATCCGATGCTGGTTCCGGAGCCGCGTCTGCTCTTCACATTCGAGAAGACCTACCTGACACCGGCGCGACTGGTTCATTTTCTGGGGGTATTGTTAGCGTTTGCGCCCCTTTACGCAGTGTTGGCACCCCGAATCGGCCGCGTCGTCGGTTATCTGACTCAGATGGGCCGGAACTCGCTGGCTGTCTTCTCGATGGGCTCGATCCTGAGTCTCGTCGGGCAGCTCGTGCGTTTCCAGACAGGCGGCGGCGTGCTGATCGACATGCTGGTCGCCGGCTCGGGCCTCGTCGGGCTGGGGTTTACGGCATGGTTCGTCGAATGGCGCAGCCGCAGCAGATCGTCACGACCGCGCACATGAGGCCGGTGCAGCCTTCCGCCTGCCCGACCCGGGCCTTCCTGACGCGGCTCGCCCCGGCGCTGGCGGCGCTGGCAATCCTCGCGGGCGGGAGCGCCGCGGCCGAGCAGCCCGCCAATCCCTTGGCGGGCGAGGCCGCCCTGTCGCTGGAATGCCGGGTCCCGGGGGCGCAGCTCTACACCGTGGCCCAGCTCGGTGCCGTCAAGGCGGCGCTGGCGGAGAACCGCCCGCTCAAGATCCTGGCGATCGGCGGCAGCGCGGCCCCCGGCGCGTCGGCCTCCTATCCGGCCAAGCTCGAAGCCGCCCTGGAACACGCCCTGCCGAAGGTCGACGTGACGATCGACCACCGCGGCCTCCCGGGCGAGATCGCCTCCGGCGCCGCCGAGCGCCTGCGCACCATGGTGGCCGAGGCCGAGCCCGACCTCGTCGTGTGGCAGGTCGGCACCCACGATGCCATCGCCCGCGTCGATGTCGATGCCTTCGCGAGCGCGCTGACCGAGGCGGTCGGCTGGATGCGCTCGCACGGGATCGACGTGGTGCTGGTCGACCCGATCTACACCGCCAGCATGGCGGCCGATGTCGACTACAACCGGATCGTCGAGGCCGTGCGGACCGTGGCGACCCAGCAGGGCGTGCCGCTGGTCCGGCGCTACGAGGCACTGCACTACCTGTCGAGCCGCACCGACAAGGGCGAGGGGCACATGCTCGGCCGCCAATTCCGGCTGAACGATCTCGGGCTGCGCTGCATGGCCGAGCACGTGGCCCTGACGATCGCCACCTCGCTGATGCGGACGGAGGCACCGCAGGAGCCCAAGGCGGCCCCCGCGCAGCCGCCCTTAACCGAGCCGCAACGCGCCCCGGGCTAGACCGGACGGCCAGAGATCGGCCTCCCGCCGAGTTCAGGACCGGCGCGGAGCGCGTAGTGTCTGCCACGGCTCTCCCCGTCCTCGCCTTCCGGCGCCTCTGGGCCTTGCGCAGCGGTCCCCAGCGGGCGGCCCTCACGGTCTTCGCGATTCGCGTGGGCTCCGCCGGCTTCGCCTACGGCGCCCAGGTCCTCGCGGCGCGGCTGATGGGCTGGGACGCCTACGGGATCTTCGCCTCGGTCTGGGTCTGGACCGCGATGCTCGGCCACACCCTGACCCTCGGCCTGTCGCAGGGCGCCTGTCGGTTCGTGCCGGGCGATCAGGCCCAGGGCGATCTCGACCTCGCGCGCGGCTACATCCGGGCCGGTGCCCTCGTGACCGGCGGTGCGGCCCTCGCCATCGCGGGACTCGGCGCGGCCCTGCTGATGCTCGAACCGGACCTGTTCGCCCCGGCCTATTGGGCCCCGATCGCGGTCGCGCTCTGCGTGATGCCGCTCTTCGCGCTCCAGGATTACCTTGAGGGCGTGGCGCGCAGCCAGAACTGGGTCGGGCTGGCCATCGCGCCGCCCTACCTCCTGCGCCAGACGCTGATGATGGCCTGCATGGTCGCCGCGATACGGCTCGGGGCGCCCCCCCGCGCCGAGGTGGCGATGGGCTGCATGCTGATCGCCGCCGCCCTCGCGACCGCCCTGCAGGCCGCCCTGCTCGCCGCGCGGCTCCGGCGGGCGATGCCGGCCGGGCCCCATCGCTACCGGTGGCGCACCTGGCTCGGCACGAGCCTGCCGATCGCCGCCATCGACCTCGCCAATGCCGGCTTCACCTTCGTCGACGTCATCGTGCTCGGCGCCCTGGTGAGCCCCGCGGAGGTCGGGATCTACTTCGCGGCGACGCGGATCCAGCAATTCGTCGTGTTCGTGCACTACGCCGTCAGCGCGGCGACGCTCCAGCGCTACAGCGCCGCCCGGGCGCAGGCCAACCGCTTCCTGCTCGCCGAGCTGGTCCGCCGCCAGGGCCGCATGACGGCGGCCGCGACGCTCGTGGTCGGCGGCGCGATCCTGGCCGTCAGCCCCCTGCTGCTCGCCATGTTCGGCCCGGGGCTCGGCGACAGCGTGCCGATCCTGTGCGTCCTCATCGCCGGCAGCGTCGGGGCGAGCCTGTTCGGGCCGGGCGAGGATCTCCTGACCATGCTGGGCGGCGAGCGGCTCTGCGCCGGCATCACCGTCGGGAGCCTCGTGGCCGCCGCCGGCCTCTGCCTCGCCCTGGTCCCGGCCTTCGGGACGCTCGGCGCCGCCGTGGCGGTGGCCCTCGCGACCGTGGGTCGGGCCGGGCTTCTGGCCCGGGCCGCCGGGCGGATCCACGGGCTGCCGACGCCGGTCTGGGCCGCCGGGATGGCCCGATGAAGGTGGCCAGCATCGTCCGCGCGCCGTCCGACGCCGGCTTCGCGCTGACCGACGCACCGGATCCCGTCGCCTGGGATGCGCTGGTCACGGCGAGCGCCGCCGCGCACCCGCATTTCTCGCGGCACGTCATCGACGCCCATCGGACGGCGGGTCTGCTGCCGGCCGGACTGCGCTACGTCACAGTTCGCCGGGGGGATCGGCTCGTCGCGCTCCTGCCGTTCGTGCCGGCCCGCGACCTGTCCGGTCTCGGCGGCAAGATCCTGCGGCCGTTCCTCTCGCCCTTCGTGACCGCCACCGCACCCCTGATCGCCGGCGGCCCGGACCGAACCGCCGACGCGCAGGCCCTGGTGGCCGGTCTCGAATCCGCCTCCGCCGGCCGCGCCTGGCGCTGGCCGCTGCTGGCGACCGGGGCGGGTGGCGTCCCGGAGATGCTGGCGGCGATGCGCGGACGCGGATGGGCGATCGGCACGGTGGCGGCGTTCGAGCGTCCAATCATGGACCGGCGCGCCGACCATGCGGCGTTCCTCGCCGATCATCCCAACCGGGCCCGCTTCAAGGATCTGCGCCGCCGGGCGCGCCGTCTGGCGGAGACCGGAGCCGTCGCACATGTGAGCGCGACGGGCGGCGCGGACCTCGCCCGACTCGTCACGGCGTTCCTCGATCTGGAGCGCACCGGCTGGAAGGGGCAGGCCGGCACCGCCATGGCCTGCCGGCCCGAGAGCGCCGCGCTCGCCCGCGTCCTGTTCACCGCGGCCGCCGGCCCGGTCGGGATCCGGGCCGACGCGCTGACCCTCGACGGGCGGCCGGTCGCCGTCAGCCTCGCTCTGGTCACCGGCGGCACCGCAACCCTGCTGAAGACCGCCTACGACGAGGATCTGCGCAGCCATGCCCCGGGCCTCCTGCTGGAGGACGAGATCGTGCGGGCCTGCCACGAAACCGGCTTCGCCGACCGGCTCGATTCGGCCACGCTCGAAGGATCGGTCCTGGAAGGCCTCTACCGCGACCGTCATCCGGTCGCCGAGATCATCGCCGTCCCGCCCGGCCGGCAGGTCATTTCGCTGGAACGGCGCCTCCGGCTCGCCCGGTTCGAGCGGGAGGCCCGCGCCGCCGCGAAGCGGGCCCTCCGGCGGCGCTAGACGGGTCTCCGGTCCCGTGTCCGCCACCTGTCGCACGATGGGGCCGGCGCTGCGGTCCAGACGACGCGCGCCCGCTCGCGTGCGGGCTCAGGCCGCAGGGCCGCTGCCACACTCTGTCCTTCCGGGGCCGCATAGCCGTGCCCGAGAGCCAGACCCGCCGAGGCGTCACGCCTCGGTGCAAGGATGGGTCTGGATCGCCCGCTTCAGGCGTGCCGCTCCGGGTCCGGGCTCGCCGACGGCGCCCCGACATGGCGTCGCCGGATCGGCCGGTCAGCGGCTCCGATACGGACCGTCGCCCTGCACCTGATCGTAGACGCCGTGCCCGGTCCGGGCCCGATAGGCGCGGCCGGCGATCGCACCGGGGGTCGGCGGCGTGCCCGGCTGGGCGAAACTCGTCTCCGGCCGATAGGCCGGCCCCCAGCCGATCTCCTCGTCGCCGGCGGGATCCTTGCCGGGAAAGCCAGTGACGTAGCCCGTGCTCTGGGCAAGGGCCGGCCCGGCGGCGAGCCCGAGCAGGAGCAGGAGCGCGAGGGCGCAGCGGCCCGTTGTTCTGGATGGCATCGGTCGTATTCTCCACGTCCGGTCCGCCGCGCGGACCATCTCGAGAGCAAACACGGGTCGGGGACGGAGGGTTTTCCGGGCGTGTACTCATGCCGCGGGAGGAAGGGCAGCCGGGCCGCTCGGACCAGCGGCTGCCCGGGCGGCAAACGATGATCGCGGAGGCGGGCGTCATGGACGACTGGAAGGCGGGATTCGAGGCCGAATTGCGAGCCATGGCGATCGCAAACGGCGACGCCGCCTCGGCGCAGCTACCGGACCTGCTGCGACGCCTGAGCCGGCATCAGGCCGGTCTCGGCGGCAACCCAGTCCTGTCCCTCTATCGACGCTGGCGGATCCGGCGCCTGGGGCAGGCCGTGGCGGAGGCGCGCTGGCACGCGGAGCAGGGGCGCCTCGCCCGTCTCGGCGGCCTCGATCCGCGTCCGTGAGCGGTTCCGGTCAGGCGGCGGCGGATCGGCCGGTCGCGCTCCGGCCCGCCCGCGGCAGCTCGCGCAGCGCCTTCGCGGAGACCGCCGCCACGACCGGATCCGCGCGATCGGCTCGTGTGGCCGGCAGGCGCACGAGCACGATGGTACCCACCGACTCCTCTGAGCGGATCCGGAGCGCGCCGCCATGCAGCTCGACCATCGAGCGCGTGATGGCGAGGCCCAGGCCCGAACCCTTGTGGCAGCGGGTCATCTGCCGCTCGACCTGGGTGAAGGGCCGACCGAGCCGAGCGAGGTCGGAGCGCGGAATCCCGATGCCGTTATCCTCGATGTAGAGGTGCGTGCAGGCGCCGGCGCGGCGCGCACGCACGGCGACGCGTCCGCCGGCCGGCGTGAACTTCACGGCGTTCTGCAGGAGGTTGGCGAGGATCTGCCGGATCGCATGGGGATCGGCGAGGAGGTCGAGCCCCGGGGCCACATCGACGCTGACGGTGATCGCCTTCTCGCGGGCGGCCGCATCGACAGGGGCGAGAGCGGCCGTGATCGCGGTCTGCGCGGAAATCACCTTGGGGCTGAGCTGCACCCGGCGCGCCTCGAGCCGGGCCATGTCGAGGATGTCGTCGATCATGGACAGCAGGTTCGAGCCGCTCTCGCGGATGTCGCGGCAATATTCGGTGTAGCGCGGGGTGCCGAGTGGGCCGAGCACGGCGTTCTCCATCACGTCGGCGAAGCCGATGATGGCGTTGAGCGGCGTGCGCAGCTCGTGGCTCATATTGGCGAGGAACTCGGCCTTGGCTTGGTTGGCCGCCTCGGCGGCCGCCTTCTGGTCGAGGTAGCGCTCGGCGAGGTCGGCGAGCTGCTGGGTCTGGAGTTCGAGGGTGCGGCGCGACCGCTTGAGGTCCTTCACGGTCTCGATCAGTTCGCGCTCGGAGGCGAGGAGCTGCTCCTGATTGCGCTTCAGGCTGGTGATGTCGGTTCCGACCGAGACGTAGCCGCCGTCCTTGGTGCGCCGCTCGCTGATCTGAAGCCAGCGGCCATCCGTGAGTTCGGCCTCGAAGGTGCGGGCGGCCATGCCGGTCAGCGCCATCCCGGCATCGGGCGATTCCCGCCGGACCTGGGGCAGCACGCCCCGGCCCATCACATCCGTGTAGCTCCGGCCGGATTGGGCGTCCTCCGGGCTGAGGGCGTGGAGGTGGCGGAACTTCGAATTGCACAGCACCAGGCGGTTGCCGGTATCCCAGAGCACGAAAGCCTCCGAGATCGCCTCGACGGCGTCGCGCAGGCGCATGTCGGCCGCCGCGTTGGTCTCCTCCAGAGCCCGCTGCTCGCTGATGTCGGTGGCGATGCCGACCAAGTGGCGCCCTCCATCGGCGGCATCGGCCACGACCTCGGCGCGGGCCCGCAGCCAGACATAGGCCCCGTCGGCGCCGCGCATCCGGAAGGCGTGGTCGATCTGCGTCTGGTTGGCCGCAAGCCCTCGGGCGAGGCTGTACAGGTCGCCATCGTCGGGATGGACCAGGCCGTTGACGTCCCCGAACGAGAGGTACTCGTGCTGCCGCCGGTAGCCGAGCAGCATGTACATCGAATCGGACCAGTAGATCCGGCCGCGGGCGATGTCCCAGTCCCACAGGCCGCAGGCGCCCCGGCGCAGGGCGGTCTCCAGGCGACCGCGGATCTGCTCACGGGCGCGGTCGGCCCTTGCCGCCTGACGGGTCTGCAGCCCGTACGCGAAGCCGACGCCGACGATGACGAGGGCCGCGGCCGCGATCAGGACGATCTGGTCGCGGGTCCGCGCACTCCAGCCGCGCAGCAGCGGCTCGATGGGCTGAAGCACCGCCACCTGTCCCGCGCCGCCCGGCAGGCTGTGCATGGCGGCCAGCACGCTCTCGCCCCCGGGGAGTTCGAGGGCCATGGCGCCGGCGCGCTCGCCGAGACCGGAGAGCGGCTCGCTGTCGCCGAGCACGGCGGCCAGCGTCGTCCGGTCGGCAGGCAGCGGCGGATGGGCGGCCAGGATCCGGGTGTCGGACCGGACCACCAGCAGGCGGCGGCCCGGATGCCGGTCGCTCTCCGGCATCAGCGCGCGCAGGTCCTCCGCCGCGGCACCGCTCGGATCGACCGCCCGGGCCGCGAGCCGCGCGAAGCCCTCGACCTCGCCGCGGGCGCCCGCCAGGATCTCGGCCCGCTGGCCCTGAATGTGGAGGGCCGCGAGCCCGACGAGGCAGGCGAGAAACATCGCAAGCGTGCCCGGCACGGCGTAGCGCAGCCAGCGCTCGGCCTGTCCGAGCCGCGGATCCCGAGCCCGCATCGGCCAGGAGATCGTGAGACTCGAATCCGCACGCGCGGAGATGGAAGCGGAAGCCGCCTCCGGCATGGCCGAACCTCACCCGTGGGAAACTGTGATCCGGTTGGGGGCACCGGGCCCCCGAAGGCCCCCCCGAATCTCAGTGAATACAACCACCTTGGGGGGGCATTTGTCCACGGATTTTTTACCATAAGGGCTTGACGGAAGCCCGGTGTGGCGCGGCAGCCCGAGAATCGATTTCTACCGAGGGTTCAAGCGTTTAGCCGTCTCCGAGAGTCCGCGCGAGGATGTCGGCCGAGTCCCGGGAAAGGCCCGGGATCGCCTTGATCCCATTCAGCATTTCGACCGCTTTGGCGCCGCGCGATTTTTCCAGCCGACGCCATGATCCGAAGGCCGTGAGCAGCCGCGCGGCAACCTGTGGGTTGGTCGAATCCAGCGCCGCGACCGTATCGGCCACGCGGGCGAAGCCTGCGCCGTCCCGCCGCGCGAACTGGGTCGGATTGCCGAACGCGAAGCTTCCGATCAGCGCCCGGACGCGATTCGGGTTGGTCATGGTGAAGGCCGGGTGCTCCTGGAGGCGGGCGATCCGGTCGAGCGTGCCCGGTTCCGGGATCTGCGCCTGGATGGCGAACCACTTGTCGAGGACGAGGGGTTCGTCGGCGTAGCGCGCTGCGAATTCCGCGAGCGCGGCCTCGCGGGTCTCGCCCGGAATCAGCGCCAGGGTGCCGAGGGCGGCGAGCCGGTCGGTCATGTTGGTGGCCTCGGCCAGGCGCTCGGCGGCGCGGGCGGCGCCGGCCTGGGGATCCCCGGCGGCGATCAGGTCGAGGGCGGCATTGCGGAGCGACCGGCGCCCCGCCGAGGCGGCGTCGGGGCTGTAGGGCGCGCCGGCTTCCGGCGCGAGCGCCGCGTCGATCGCCTCGAGCCGCGGCCGCAGAGCCTGGCCGAGCCGCGCGCGCAGGGCGAACCGCGCCCGGTGGATCGCGTCGGGGTCGACGTCGGCCGGCACGGCGTCGGCGGCCTCGCCCTCGCTGGGCAGGGCCAGGACCAGCGCCGCGAAGGCCGGATCGGCCAGGGCCTCACCGTCGAGGAAGCGGCCGAGCGCCGCCGCGAAGGCCTCTGTCCGGTCGTCGTCGGGATCGAGGATCAGCCGCAGCGCCACATCCTGCGCCGCCTGCCAGCGGTTGAACGGGTCGCTGTCCTGCGCGAGGAGCCGCATCCGCTGTGCGTCGCTCAGGGTGAGGTCGAGCTTCACCGGCGCGGAGAAGTCGCGCAGGAGGGAGGGCACCGGCTCCTCGGCGACGGACTCGAACACGATCGTGCTCTCGGGCCGGTCGAGCACGTAGACGCCGTCGCGCATGTCCGGACAGGTCGCGCCGGTGAGCGGCCCGGACGCCCCGACGAGGCCGAGGGCCACGGGGATCACCAGAGCCTGCCCGTCGGATTCCGCGGTGCCGGGCAGGCTCTGGGAGAACCGGAGGCTGTAGCGCGCGGCCGCCCGATCGTAGGTGGCCGTGACCGCGAGGCGGGGTGTGCCGGGGCGCTCGTACCAGCGGGCGAAGGCGTCGAGGTTCCGTCCCGTCACCGCCGCGAAGGCCGCGAGGAAATCCTCCACGGTGGCGGCGCGCCCGTCATTGGCGGCGAAGTAGCGGTCCATGCCGGCCCGGAAGGCCTCGGGGCCGATCAGGGTCCGCAGCATCCGGACGATCTCGGCCCCCTTCTCGTAGACGGTTGCCGTGTAGAAGTTGTTGATCTCGGCATAGGCCCGCGGCCGCACCGGATGCCGCAGCGGCCCGGCATCCTCGGGGAACTGGCGCGCCCGCAGGGACCGCACCTCGGCGATGCGGTGCACCGGCCGGGAGCGCATGTCGGAGGAGAATTCCTGGTCGCGGAAGACCGTGAGGCCCTCCTTCAGGCAGAGCTGGAACCAGTCCCGGCAGGTGACCCGGTTGCCGGACCAGTTGTGGAAGTACTCGTGGGCGATGATCGCCTCGATCGCGGCGTAATCGCCGTCGGTCGCCGTCTCCGGGCTGGCCAGCACGTATTTGTCGTTGAAGATGTTGAGGCCCTTGTTCTCCATGGCGCCCATGTTGAAGTCGGACACCGCGACGACGTTGAACACGTCGAGATCGTAGGCGCGGCCGAAGGCGGTCTCGTCCCAGGCCATCGAGCGGATGACGGCGTCGAGGGCATAGCCCGCGCGGTCCTCCTTGCCCGGCTCGACATAGACCGCGCAGGTGACGGGACGGCCCTCAATCGTGGTGAAGGCGGTCTCGACCTTTCCGAGCCGGCCGCCAACCAGGGCGAACAGGTAGGCGGGCTTCGGGTGCGGATCGTGCCAGGTGGCAAAGTGGCGGCCGGGCCCGGCATCGCCGGTCCCGACGCGATTGCCGTTGCCGAGCAGGACCGGCGCCTCGGCCCGGTCGGCCTCGATGCGCGTGGTGTAGACTGACAGCACGTCGGGCCGATCGAGGAAGTAGGTGATCCGGCGGAAGCCGTCGGCCTCGCACTGGGTGCAGTAGACCCCGTTCGACCGATAGAGGCCCATCAGCTTTGTGTTGGCGGTCGGATCCACCTCGGTGACGAGCCGCAGCGAGAAGGGTTGCCGCGGCGGATCGCGGAGCACGAACCCCGAAGGGGATGCCGTGTAGGCCTCGGGCGCGAGCGGCGCGCCGTCGAGGTCGGCGGAGACGAGCCGCAGATCGTCGCCATCGAGGGTGAGGGGCGCCCCCGTTACGCCCGCCGGGTTCGGCCGCAGCATCAACGTCGCGTCGATCCGGGTCGCGTGCGGGTCGAGGCGGATGTCGAGGGCGACGCGATCGATCAGGTAGTCGCTGGGCCGGTATTCCTCGAGGCGGATCAGCGGCGGCGTCTCGGTGCGCATTCGGCTCACTCCGGGTGCGGGATCGGCCCGTTCTGGTCCCTCGGAGCGCGCGGCGCAACGATCGAAGCCGCCGAAGCGGCCTGCGCGAGACCGTCAGCGCGCGGCGCGGTCGAGAGCGTTGGGGCTGGCCCCGCTCAGAGGCCCGGGACCGGACGGCGTGCCGGCACCAGCGGCCGGTCGAGGCCGATCCTGTCGAGAAAGGCCGACAGCCGCGACCGGACGAACGGCTCGGCCCAGCGCATGACGGCGAAGCTCACCGTCAGCATGGCTCCGCATGCGGCCAGAAGGACGGGGTAGGGCGGCAGGCCGGCCGTGACGAGCCGGTGAATCAGGGCGGCGCCGTTGACGTTGTGCAGGAGATAGAGCGGGTAGGTCATCAGCCCCAGCTGGCGGGCGAGCAGGCATCCCCGCGCGCCCAGCCGGTCGCGGAGCCACGCATTGCCGCGCACGCTGGCCGCGATCATCAGGACGCAGCCCGCGAAGATGAGGCGTGGAACCAGAGGGGACTCGCTCCGGCTCATCTGGGCCAGGAACGACTGGGACGCGTCCCCGACCTCGATCAGCGCGCCCACCGCACAGAGGGCGATCACGCACAGGCGGCCGGCCGTCGCACCCTTGATCAGCGACAGCCACAGGAAGACGCCGAGCGCGAAGAAGCAGCCATGGCGCAGGAGCGTCAGTTCGGCGAGGCGCGTTGCAGCCACAGCGGTGAGGCCCGGGATCGCGAGGGTCGCGATCCAGAACAGGGCGCTGGCGCCGCCCAGCGCGGCGCAGACCGAACCGACGCTCCGGTACCGCCCGCACAGCAGCAGCATGAAGACGAGGCCGTAGAAGGCGATCTCCACGCCCAGGGTCCAGTAGACGCCGTCGATCCACGGCTCGACCGGGACGAAGAGCGCGCTGTCGAGATAGGCATGCAGCAAATGCCGGCTTGATCCCATGCGGCCGACGGCGAGCGAGACGAGGACGGTCAGCGTGGCGCAGATCCAGACCGCGGGTACGAGACGCAGGAGGCGGCTGCGCAGGAATGCGCGCGCGGTCGCGTGCTCGGCCGAGTAGGCGATCACGAAGCCCGAGATCACGAAGAACAATTCGACCCCGATCCATCCGAACCAGGTCCAGGCGAACAGACCCGGATAGGCCGCGGCACCTCCGAGGGCGCGCCCGGCCGTCGAGAGCGGCGCCTGCCACGCATAGGCCCCGAGATGGAAGATCATGACCAGCATGGCGGCAAGGAATCGCGCCGCATCGAGGCCGATCAGCTGTGCATCGTGCCGGCTGCGCTCGTGACCCTGCACCGTCATCACCGGCTCCGCCGACCAGAACCGATCTGATCCTTCGCTCCGCGTACACCCGCACCGTCGTACCGCGGCTACATCTTGCTGGGTAAGGCACTCACCTCTTTCGGGCGACGCGCCGCGTCATCGCCGGATCAGGAGGTCCGGCCGGGAACGACCGGGCACGGCAGACGCGCGCAGATGCGGACCGGCCGGCTTGCTTTGACCGCTCCTGGGGCGCGCAGCCTCGAAGCCCTGGCTGGGGACTGTCCGAGATCCTGAGCTTCGCGCGGCCGGGAGCGGGCCGAGTGACCCTCGAGCGCCTATGCTGGAGCCGCCCGCCGATGGACGGTCCCTGAGGATCGTTGAAGCAACCGCGATCCGTGCATTGGACGCGGGGCACGCCTCCTCGCGCCGGATCCCCGGCAGCGATATCCGCCACAATGACCCGAACCGGGCGCGGGCCATCCGACCGCCCCTCGAAGGTGCCGGGGTCCCGTCCGGTTCCGGTCCGGCGGCCCCTCTCCGAAGCGGGCCTTCCGCGCCCGGCCCGCGGCGGCCATCTGGCTGGCTGCGCGGTCGTGCCCTAAGGGGGCGCGGCCAGTCGCAATCAGCCGTCCGCAGGGTGAGGGAGGTCCTATTGTCCGTGGCGAACCGAGCGAGCGGGACCCGGATCGCACATTTCCTGCTGCTCGGTGCCAACCTCTTGCTCGTCATCGCCGGCATCGGGATGATCGCCGCCGGTGCGGAGGGCGGGGTGGCGACGACCGCGTTCTTCGGGGTGTGCGCCGCGGTCTCCATCTGGCGGTTGCGGCCCGACCTGCTCGAATCGGAAACCCACTCGGCCGAGAGCGTGCTCGCGCAGTATCCGGGTCCGATCGTCCTGCGGGCCTCGGTGAAGAAGCTCCTGTTCCTCGCCGCCCTGTCGGCCGGTTTCGGTGGGGTCACGCTCTGGATGCTGCTGCATGAGGCGCCGCCGATGGCGATGCAGGTTCTGCTGTGGCCGGGCGTCGTGCTCTTCCTCGGCGGTGCGCCCTTCCTGATCCTCGTGGCGATCCGGGGCTCGGCGCTGCACCTCGATGGGACAGGCCTCGCGATCGTGCAGGTCGGTCGGTCGCGGCGCATCGGCTGGCAGGCCGTGAGCGGGTTCGCGGTGGCGACCCTGCCGGGCTCGGGCCAGCGGCTGGTCGTGTTCGACGACGCAAGCGCCGGGGACACCCGCCTCGTCGCGATGAACCGCCGCCTCACCGGCCGCGGCAGCGGTCTGCCGGACAGCTATGGATTGGATCCCGAGGCCCTCGCCACCCTGCTCGCGGCCTGGCGCGCGAGCGCGGTTGGGGACGCGGCCGCGAAACCTTGATGGCGTCCCGATGGTTGCCGGTCCTGCGGCCCTTCGCCGGGCGCACCGGATGGCTTAAGGCCTGACGAGAATCGGCTCTATCGGGCCGACGGCGGCCGATAGGCTTCAGGCGGAAGGTCGCGGAAGAAGGTCTCGCCAGGCGCCTGGCCCGGTGCCGGCTTGGGTGCGATCCCGGTACCGCCACCGTCCGTGATGTAGCGCTGGTTGCCGGCCTCCGGCAGGACGGGGGCGGGAGCCTGCGGGGTCGGTGGCACGATGTAGCGCTTCTGATCGGGCGAAGCGATCGGCGGAGGAGCGGGGGGAGGAGCGGGCGGCGGCGCGACAGGCGGCGCCACAGGCGTCTGCGGCGGGGACGGCGGCGGGGTCGGTGGCCGCTGCCGCGGCGACGGAGTCTCGGGCGTCTCCGCCTCGGCGGCGACCGGCTTGCCGGGGCGGCGGGCGACCGCCTTGGGCGCGGGCCTCCGGGGCCGGATGCGCGCGGCCGCCGGCGGGAGGCGCGTTCCCGGCAGGGCGATCCGAAGGCCCTCTACCGCGCGGACGAGGTCGCCGAGGCTCGCCTCGGCTGTGCGGCACAGCCGGATCCTCAGGGAGATCGCCCGGCGCCGTGCGATCGGCTCGGCCTGGAACAGCGCGGGCGGCTGCCCGCCGGAGGCGCTGTCGCTGCGGCCGCCCTCGATCCATTGCCACGCGTAGAGACAATCGGCGCCGAGGGCGATCCCGATCGGACCGTAGGCATTCCGCAGCGGCGGCCGCACCGTCATCGCCTGCCCCGGAAACCGGACGGCGATTTCCCCGGCGATCCCGAACTCGCTGGGCTTGGCCAGCCGCGGCGGGAAGGCGAGGAGCAGATCGGCGGTCTCCCGGCGCAGGGCAATCTCGGCATGGTTGCGGCCGTCGCCGCCGGCGTAGCGCAGCCGCTGATCGAACCCGTCGCGTTCGCGCGTGTCGATCACTGCGGTGACGGCCCCGGCCCCGGGCAGCAGCAGGACGGGAGCCGTCTGCGCGGTGGCCGCGCCGCAGGCGAGGAGCCACATGACGGGGCCGAGCCGAGCAGCGAGGCTTGCGGCGAGGCTTGCGGCGCGCCTCACGGGGCGGTCCGCTCGGTCGTGCCGGTCGTGTCGTAGGCCGAGCGCGCGGGCAGCTGGAACCGCTTCGCCTCGGAATTCTCGGGGCGTCCCCGCTCGGCCTGCTGGTCTTGCCACAACGTTCCCTGGGCAGGAGGCGCGAGGAGTTCCGGCTTATCGACCCCGCGATAATCCGGCAGCAGGGCGTAGCCGAAGCGCTCATAGGGCATCGGCCCCGCGCCGGGCACGCGCCGTGCCACCAGGGGCGGCGCCGGGGCCGTGGGCTCTCTCGCGTAGGTTCCGGCGGGAACGGGCTCGGCCAGGATCCGCGCGAGCCCCGGCGGCGGGTAGCGCAGGCCGTTCTCCATCGGAACCGCCAGGGGGAACTCGTTGCGCTGAACCGCGAGGGGCTTTGCATCGGCCGCCGCGGCCGGGAGATCCGGCCGCGGCACCCGGTTGAGGGGCGGCGCCTCGGTTCTGCTCGGAACGGCCGCGTGGCGCCCGGACGCCACCGGGGCGGCGGGCGGCGCGGGGTCGCAGGGCAGCGGCGTCCCGGCGGTCGCGTCCCGGAACAGCAGGTCGACCACCTTGGGGAAGAGGCCGTCGTAGCGATTCACCGTCTCGAGATAGGGGCGCTGCCGCTTCAGCCGCTGCAGCGTCAGGGCGTAGCCGAAGACCGTGCCCTCGCTCGGCATCCACGCGACGGCCCGCTGAAACCATTCGAGGGCCGTGTCGAACTGGCAGGAATTGTAGGCGTACCAGGCGAGCCCCTGGGCACCTTCGCCGGAGGTGGTCGCCGTGACGACCTGGGCGTAGCGGGCGATGCGCGCGGGTTCGATCGCGGGCGGGCGCGGCAGCGTCAGCTTCTGCTCCAGGATGTCGATGTAGAGCAGCTCGTTGCCGACGAACCGGTCGCGCCACGCATAGGCGACCTCCTCCGCCTCGCGCTGCATGTCGAGCTGGCGCAGGGTGAGGGCGAGCCCGTGGGCGACCATGGCGTCGCCGCCCCGGGCGATCGCCTGTTTGAACCATTCGAGCGCCTCGCGGAACTGGCGCCGCTTGTAGGCATACCAGCCGAGCAGGCTGGTCTGGCTGGGATCGCCGCTCTTGCGGGCGACGGTCTGGAAGGCCGCGAGGTCGGCCGGGGTGGGGGTCTCCGCGCTCTCCTCGTGCAGGAAGGCGGCGATGCGCGCGCGGGTGATGTCGAGGCGTATCGCGTCGAACTCGGAGGCCCCGTTCGCGCCGCGGTGTCCCATCTCGATCAGGCGCTCGGCCTGCGCCATGCGCAGATGCGCCATCGCCTTCTGGATGGTGGCGAGGCGGACGCCGGAATCGGCATTTCCGTCGAGGATCGACTTGTAGAGTTCGAACGCCTCGTCCCCCGAGCCGGAATCGCCGAGGGTGTCGGCGACCGTCCAGATGCTCTGGACGTCGAGGGGATCGAGGGCGCCGGGATCGGCCCGGTAGAGGTCGATGATCGCGTTGGCGTCCTTGCCGGTGAGCGCCGTCATCCGGGACCGGAACTCGGCCCGGCGGAGCTTGCGTGCCAGCTCCTCGGAGGGCTGCCAGGCGGGATCGATCGAGCGGCGGGCCGCGATCGCCGTGCGCAGGTCGTCGAAGCGCCCGGCGGTGAACAGATCCCAGAGGGGCGCCTCCTCGGGCGGGCTCGGCTGCAGGGCGTTGAGATCCGGAGGCTCGGTCCAGCCCGGATAGAGCCGCTTGAGACGGGCGATCTCGGCCTTCATCCGCGCCGTCTGCTTCTGGGCGGCGTAGTAGCGCAGGGCGCTCTCGTCGACCATGTCGGTGGTGCGGGACGTGGCGGGGTCGGCCAGGATCGCGGGCGCGCGCGGCCCGTCGCCATAGACGATGCGGGGCTCGGTCCGGGCCGCAGGTGCGGCGTTCTGGGCGGCCGGCCCGGGCCGGGGATCGCCCTGCGCCGCGGCGGGGGCGGTCGCGAGCGCCAGCAGCAGAAGACAGGGCGCAGCCTGCCGAATGCGGGCCGGCAAACGACCGGTCAGGACTTCAGGCATGACGGGTAGCGCATGCGGGCCGCGGTGAGGGCGAGAAGGCTCAGGGTCGCCGGATAGTAGTTCTGAGTGCCGATATCGCCCCGCGCATCCTCGGGGAAGGGCGTGCCGTCGAGGGCGCAGGCCACCAGCGCCGGGATCCCCAAATAGCCGGCCTCGGTGAGCCATTCGACCTTGCGCCCGTCGCTGGTATCGACGATCGGCAGCCGCTCCCGGTCGGCGCCCGACCACAGGGCCTGGAACGGGGCAAGGTCGTCCGGTCGCACCAGCCCCGCCCAGGCGAGGTAGAGCGGGATGCGGATGGCGTTGTAGGAGAACAGAGGCGGGAAGCCGGTGGCCGGATGCGGCGCGTCCTTGGCGGAGATCCACTCGGTGGGCAGGCTGCTCGGGCCGAAGCGCGACTGGCGAAGCAGGGCGAGGCCGCTGCGCGTCAGGGCTGCCCAATCGTATTCCGGCGCCACGAGGGCGAGGCGCGGGAAGGCGGGAAAGATCCAGTAGGACAGGTTGACCAGCGGCCCGTCCGGCCGCTCCCTTGCGGAGAAGCCGGAGACCGCCGGCAGCAGCAGCGCCCCGTGCGGATCCTTGAACAGGATGGTCTTGCGCCCGAACTCGATGGCGATCCGCCGGGCGGCTGTGCGGTAGCTCGGCTCGTTCCAGGCCTCGGCCGCCTCGGTCAGCGCCCAGGCGACGAGGATGTCGCCGTCGGTGGCGTTGTTCATGTCGCTCACCGCCGGCCTCTTGTCCGGCGACCAGCGCCACGCCAGCAATTCGTCGCCGCGGACCATCAGGTTCGCCCGGGTCCAGCCCCAGATCCGCTCGAAGGTCACCCGGTCGCCTGCCGCCACGGCGAGCAGCATGCCGTAGCCCTGGCCTTCGCTGTGGCTGATCTGACCGTTGGCGGTGTCGACCACCCGGCCCTGATCGGTGATGAACCGGCTGCGGTAGGCGCGCCACGCGGCATCGTTGCCGAGCTTGCCGACGAGCGCCGGGCTTCCCGGGCGCGTGGCCGGAGCGGGCTGCGTGCCCGGTTGCGCCGTGCTCGGCGGTACCATCGGCTGCTCCTGGGCCGAGGCGGGCAGGATCGCCGCGGCGAGGATGGCCGCGGCGAGGGGGGCGCGGGCGCGGCGGCTCATGAGTTCTTCCGGCCGACGTTGCGCACGAGGCTCGTGGTGGCAAGGCCGAGGCACAGGGCCATGGCGAGGGTCATGCCGACGTAATATTCCGTGTTGATCGACAGCCACGCCGCGGAGACGAGGCGCAGGTTCGCCAGGGAGCGGGGCTGCGTCTCGACGATCTCGATCCGCTCGGCGCGGGCCGTCACGAGCGTGCCGGTCGAGGCGTCGAGGAAGGCGGCGCTGCCGCCCAGCCGGGCCCAGACCACGGGATCGACGAGGCAGGAGACCGAGGCTTTCAGCAGTGACGCGTTCGGCGCCGTGACGATGACGGTGTTACTCGACTGGACCGGCGGCCCCTCGGCGATCAGCAGCGAGGCCGTGGCCGGGACCTCGATGGCGTCGTCCGTTCGCATCTGCGCCGTCACCGTCTGGCGCAGGGACCGCGCCGTCCCGACGATCTCGTTCCAGACAGCGTCCAGGGCCGCCCAGATCTGGCGCGAGCCGCGCGTCGTGGCTTCCCAGCGGTCGATGAGTTCGCGGTCGGAGGCGAGCGCCGAGGTCTGGGCCGGACCAGCCGCATCGGCCTGGGGCGGCGGGGTCTGAGCGGGCGGAATCTGCGCCTGACGCACCTGCGGGATCAGGGTGGGAAGGGCGCAGCGCATCGGCAGGTTGCGGCGCAGGCGGTCGAGGGTGAGCACGCCCTCGGGGCCGAACTGGCCGGGCGTGGCCACCATGTCGGCGCGGCCCTCCCAGACCCGCTGGACCTGCTGCGGATCGAAGCCGACCGCTTCGAGCAGCGCCGGGTCGAGGGCGCGGGCGGGCGCGACCACGAGCTGGCTCGCATCGGATGCCACCTGCTGCTGGGTGACCGTCTCGAAGTCGATGACCCGCTCGGAGGCCATCGCCAGCCGCGCGGCCAGGGTCGCGGCGGCGTCGGCGCTGTCGCGGTCCGGTGTCGGCAGCACGAGGCGCGGGCGCTGACCCGGGCCGACGAAGGGCACGGCGCCGCCCTTGATCGCCGCGAGGTCGGGGCTGCGTGCCGCCCGGGCGAATTGCGGGATCTCGATCCGCGAGCGGTCGAGGAACAGGAAGCGCGCCTGCTTGGCCGCCGGGCTGAGGGTGTCGCAGGTCTGGTCGGCGGCGTTGGGCAGCTGCGCCGAGATCTCGACATGGTTCACCCCCGGGCGCCACAGGCTGAAGGGCAGGGGGATGGCGCTGTCGTCGAACACCTCGCCGCGTGCGTCCGGGAGCGGAATGCTGGCCGCGTTGCGTCCGTTGATGTCGATGACGATGCGGGCCTCGGAGGAGAGCCCGGCCACGTAGGCGCCGGCGAGGTGCAGCATGACCTTGCCGTAATCGGCCGGGACGAAATCCCCGGGGAAGCGCAGGTCGAAGCCGACACGCAGCAGGCGTCCGGAGAACTCGCGCGACGTCGCGCCGAGGCGGTCGAGGGTCAGGTTCTCGCCGCCATAGACCATGTAGCCGCGGAAGAGCTGCACGGCCTTGAGCCCGTTCGGCGTCCCGGTCTCGGCGGGGACGGCGAGACTGGCGATCGCCTGCCGGACCTCTTCGTCGCGTGACCCGGTGACCACCAGGGTCGGCGGTGCGTTCGGCCGCGTCGGCAGCAGGGCGAGGCGGGGCCCGGTGATCGGACCGAGGTCGGAGACCCCTTCGATCCCGCCGATCTCGGATGCTGTGCCGACCACCAGGTTGATGCCGTTGCGGCCCTGGAGGGGCGGCCCGAAGGTCACGGTCGGACGGGCGACCCGCCCCACGAGCGCGAGCGCCTGCACGGCCTCGATCATCCGCTCCAGCCGGGCCAGGTTCGGGCGCTCGTTGAGGATCACCTGGATCGGCAGGGCGCCGCTCTCGTCGGGCTCCGCGGCGGCGAGGGAGCGGACATCCATGTCGGTGGCGGTTCCGACCACGAGGCCGGACCGCGACGGGTCGATCTGCGTCCACAATTCGTAGGTGGCCGCCGTCGAGCAATCGACGCGGTGGCGCTGGCTCGCCGTGAAGGTCACGGCGTTGTAGCCGGGCTTGAGCACGCCGTCGCCGATGGCGAATTCCACCACCTTCACCGCGCCGGGCGCCTGGATGCGGGTCCAGCCGACCTTGGTGCCGTTCACGAAGGCGGCGAGTTCGGAACTCTCCGGCGCCACCGAGATCGCGGACAGGTAGGAGAGGCGCAGCCGCGCCGGTCCCCGCGTCTGCGCCTCGGTGAGGTAGACCGGATAGCGCAGGGAATCCTCCTCCCCGCTCAGGCGGAAACCCCGTGGGCCGGACGGCAGCCGGCGCGCCGGCGCGATGGTCGATTGGATCACCGCGCGCGGCGCCGCCTGCGGGGCCACTGCCCGCGGCGGCTCGGCGGCGCGCGGCACCGCCGGTCGCTGTTCCGCCGCCGCCGCACCCGGGCTTCGCGCCGGACCCGTTCCGTCCTCGGGCGGAACACGCAGGGCGTTGCCGCTCGGCGGCACCGTCAGCCGCTCGGCCGGACCCCGGCCGAGAAAGCTCTGGGCCGCAGCGGGACCGCTCGCGAGGGCGAGCAGCAGCCCCAGCGCGGGGAGGCCCAGCCGGATGCCCATCGCCGTCACGCCGCGCTCGTGCGCCGGCCGCGAAGCTCGGCGAGGGTACGCTCGTTCTCGTAATCCATCATCAGGCGGACCCAATCGTCCCCGCTCTCGGAATCGACGCCTTTAGCGGCGGTGGGGAGAGATGCCGCCGGGCTCACCGCCGAAGCCGGTACGGCCGGGACGGCGGGCACGGGGGCGGTCTCGGGCGGCGCATCGTAGACCGGCGCCTCACCGATCTCGACGGGCCGGGGGCGTCGGCTGGCGAGGAGGTAGCGCAGCGCGCGGAACGGCTCGACCAAGCCCCACCACACGAATTGCAGCGTGCCGGTGGGGATGTCCTTGTGCCGCCGCCGCCGGAGCTGGAAGCGGCGCATCGCCTCGGCGTCGCCGTACATCAGTCCGGCGAGCGCCGGGTAGTCGCGGATGGCCAGCGCGCCGAAGCTCAAGCGCAGCACGAGGTCCCGGCCGTCGCGCGTCGCGTCTTCGAGGTGCACCGGCAGGGGCGCGGTCCGCCTGGCTCCCGCCGCCGGCTCGACGCTCAGCGCCCCGCGCAACGCCGCGCGGGTGAGCCCTTGATCGAACGCGCCACTGAGGAGGCGCACGGTGCAGCTCTCGGCGGAGACGCGCTCGATCGACACGTCGGTGCTGCGCCCCGATAGGGTGAGGACGCCGCTCCGATCGATCGCCAGCGACGGCGTGCGTTCGAGCTGGCGCCGCTCGGCGCAGACGCCGAGCGAGGCGCCCGCGGTGATCAGGTTGAAGAAGTTCCACAGCCCGACCACCAGCATCAGATTGGTCACACCGGGTTCGAACAGGTAGCGCCATGCCGCGACGGCGCAGCCGAGCATCAAGAGCAGGTAGATCAGGAAGAATGGCAGCGCCAACGACGAGATATGGTCGTGGTCGAGCGTCGCGCCCTTGTTGGTGACGTTGAAGGTCGGCTTGCGCGGCGAGGCGATGACCGAAACGATTGCCTTGGCGAGGTAGACGCCCTGGATGTACTCGTAAAGTTCCGACACGAACGGCCAGCGGAACTTGCCGTAGACGTAGTTCTGGATCATCAGGTTGATGATGATGTAGGTCAGCGTGTAGGCGATCGACTCGTCCACGCTGGCCACGAAGATCTTCAGATCGAAGAAGATGTGCAGCAGCGGCGCGAACATGAAGATCAGCCGCGGGATCGGGAAGAACCAGAAGGTCATGCTGGAGAGGTAGGCGATCTTCTGGATGGGCTTGAGGCCCCTCTGGAAGAGCGGGTTCTTCAAGAGCAGGATCTGGAACATCCCCTGACACCAGCGGGAACGCTGGCCGATGAAGTCCGTCAGCGTATCCGGCTGCAGGCCGGCGATCAGCGGCCTGTCGACATAGGCGCTGGTCCAGTTGCGGGAATGCAGTTCGAAGGCGGTCTCACAATCCTCCGTGATGGTGATGCCCGAGAACCCGCCGGATTCGTCGAGGGCGGTGCGGCGCAGCAGGGCCGCCGAGCCGCAGAAGAACGAGCCGTTCCACTTGTCGAGGCCGCGCTGCGTCACCGCGTAGAACATCTCGTTCTCCGCGGGCATGCGCTCGAAGGTCCGCAGATTGCGCTCGATCGGGTCCGGATTGAGAAAGGCGTGCGGCGTCTGCACCAGGAAGAGGCGCGGGTCCTGCGCGAAATAGCCCACCGTCTCGGTGAGGAACGAGCGGAACGGGACGTGGTCGGCATCGAGCACCGCCACCAGTTCCCCCCGCGCGTGGGCGAGGCCATTGTTGAGATTGCCCGCCTTGGCGTGCTCGTTGCGCGCGCGAGTGAGATAGCAGGCGCCGAGCTCGTCGCAGAGCGCCTGCAGCTCGCCCCGGCGCGCCCGCGCTGCCGCAGCCTTGGCCGGGTCGGCATCGCCGCACTTCTGGTCGGTGCCGCCGTCGTCGAGCAGCCACACGGTCAGCTTGTCGGGCGGGTAGTTCAGCTGCCGCGCCGCCGCCAGGGTCATGGCGAGGATCGCGGCATCCTCGTTGTAGCTCGGCACGAACACGTCGACCGAGGGCAGGTCGGCGGCCGCGGCCTTGGGCGGCGGGTCGCGCTGCAGCGGATCCGCGTTAATGATCAGGCTGACGAACAGGATGAAGACGCAGTACAGCTCCGCCACCAGTAGGATCAGGCCGAAGCTGAAGCTGATCGGATCGCCCGGCGCGGGCAGGGTGTTGGTGAGCCGCCACAGGATGTAGCGGATGACCACGAGGCTGCCGAGCGCCATGAAGACGAAACGCGTCCGCGGCCCGTCGAAGACGGCCCACAGCACGATCATCGCCGCCATGGCGGCGAGGCTCATGGCGAGCTGGGCCTGCGTCCCGACCGGCTGGCTGAGCAGGGCGAGGCTGGCGATCGTCGCCCCAACCCAGGCCAGCCAACGCAACGCCTGCCTCACGCTACAGCCTCCCGGGCCAACAATCCCTCGGATCGAGGTGCAACAGCTCTATGGCCGGGTTTCTACAGCGACGATGGTCAATGGACAAACGCCATCATAATATCCGGCCCGATTTACCAGATCGTAAATTGCGGTTAATTTAGGAATACGAGGCACCAAGCAGACAGGCATCACGGCACAGTCGCGCGCGCTTGAAATGCGCAATCAAGGCCTGGCAACCTGTTGAAAACCCTGTCCGCCCCATTGGAAGCTTTGCGTTAACTGCCGAGAACGGCGCGCAGCGACCGGTCGAGGCTGTTATCCCGAACCGTTCGGACGCCGCCCCGGAGCCGTCGGCCCTGGGACCATCGCCGCCCCTTGCCTCCACCGGCGGGCTTAATCGACCCTTAACGAAAATCGAGCCTCGCTCCGTACAGCTCCGCCGGGCGAACGGATGACCGCAAAGCCGCTCCAGATCTCCCTTGGACTCCTCAACGCGCTGCAGGTGGCGATCGCAGCCGCGGCGGGGTTCGCGGCCGCCGTCCTGATCGTCGTTCCTGCCGCGCAGCCCGGGGCTTCGCAGTCCACGGAGGAGACGGTGGGTCTGGCCTCGCGCGCCTACGTCGCCGCCATCACGGCGCGGCTGCGGCAGACCGTCGACGAGGCCCGCAACGCCGCCCTGGCGCTCCGCGACGACGAGGGCCTGCTTTCGGCCGATCAGCGTGTCGCACGGCTGCGCGCCTGGCTCGCCCTGAATCCGGTCTATCGAGATGCCCTGCTCGTCGCACCCGACGGCACCGTGCTGATGGCGGGGGATGAGGGGCTGGTGGGCGGCAGCGTCGCCAGGCAGTCCTGGTTCCTGCGCGCCCGTGCAGCCGGGGTCAGCTTGGTGACCGAGGGGGCGGATGCCGAGGCGCCGTTCGCGGCTGCCGTCGCGCTTGGCGAGCGCGCGGAGGGCGACCTCCTGCGCCTCGACGCCGGACCGCGCTACTTCTCCCGGATCGAAGAGGACGTCCGCCGCAGCCTCACCCTGCCTGAAACCCTCGGCTTCCTCGTCGCCACCGCGGACAGCCGGGTGCTCGCCGGGACCCCGAGCCCCTTCCGGACGACCAGTGTCGCCGTCACGACGCCGATGCGCGCGGCGGCCGAGATCGGCTCGCCCGGCTGGCTGGTCACCGCGCAGGCCGCCCCCTCCGGGGAGCCTCTGACAGGATCGCCGAACTGGCGGATGCTCGGATTCGGCCTCGCGCTCGTGGCCTGTGCGGCGGCCCTCGGCTTCGTCGCGGGCAAGCGCCTGACGCGACCGCTGCGGCGGCTTCTGAAGGGTGAGGCGTCGGTCGGGACCGCAGGCGAATCCGCCGGCTCCGAGACATGGATCGGCGAGTTCGCAGCGCTCGCGGAGGTCATGGACGGTCACCGCCGCAGCACCGGCCTGCAGATGGCGAGAGCCGGATCGGAAGTGGCTCGGCTGAAGGCGCGGCTGCAGACGTTCGAGGCGATCTCGGGCTGGGCCTGCTGCGAGATCGACCCCGACACCGGCCGAACCCTGCTGCATGCCGGGAACGAGGGGGGCGGCGCGGGAGCCCCGTTCGCCGCCTGCTTCGCCGCCGCCGACCGGCCCTGCCTCGAAAGGACGCGCATCGCCGCGCTCGCCGCCGACGGCCCGCACGACGTGGTCCTGCGCCTGCACGAATGGCCGGACCAGCCGGTTCAGGTGAGGATGCTCTGCCTGTCCGAGGCCGGAGAGGACCGCCGGCTCTTCGCCCTCATGCGGAAGCTGCCGGGCAGCGAGGGGGCGAGCCTGCCGCAGCCGCTCGAGCCGCGCCGCAACCTCGTCCTGCGCCGCGTGACCGACGGAATTGTCCACGAGTTCAACGACGTCCTCACCGTCGTTCTGGCAAATCTGGCTCTGCTGACGCGCCGTCACGCGCTCGGCGACGAGCAGGAAAGGCTGGTCGGGCGCGCGATGGTCGGTGCACGCCGGGGCGCGGCGCTCACCCGGCGGATGCTGCACCTCGTGCGCGGCGACGAGACCGGCATCACCCTCGCAGAGACCGATCTCGCCACCACCTTCGAGGCCTATCTGCCGTTCCTGGCCGCGAACGCCCTCGGCGACAGGCCGGTCCTCAACCGCATCCCCGGCGGTTTGCCGCCCGTCCTGTGCAGCGAGCGCGTGCTGGAGCTGCTGCTCCTCAACCTGGCGTTCCACATCCGCGACGCCGGCCTCGCCGGCTTCGCCATCGCGGCGGTCGAGGGCGTTCCGGACGAAACAAACGCCGCTCCGGCTCCCTCGGCCTATGTGCGGGTCCTCGTCAGCAGCGGCCGCCGTCCGGAGGCCGCCTTGCCGCCGGTCCATACGGGGCAGACCCTGGCCTCTGCCGCGGCACTGGTCGCCGAGAGCGGCGGTCTGTGGCGCCTCATCCGCGACGGCCTCGGCGGCGAGCCCTTCCTGGCCGAGTTCTGGCTGCCGGCGGCACACGCGGCCGCGGCCAAGCTCCCCCCGGCTCGGTCCGCATCCCTGACCATCCTGCTCGTGGAGAGCGACGGCCTCGTGCGGGCGAGCGTCGCCGAGGTGCTGGCCGATCTCGGCCACGGGGTCGTCCAGGCGGCCTCCGGGGCGCACGCCCTCGAGGTGCTCGCCCGCGACGCCGGCTTCGACGCGATGATCGTCGATCAGTCGATGCCGGTGATGGCCGGCCTTCAGCTCGCCGCCACCGTCGTCGAGCGGTATCCGGACATCCGGATCATCCTCGCCAGCCCGCACGGCCAGCTGCCATCCTCCGCCGACGCGTTCCTGCGCATCGACAAGCCCTTCCGCAACGAGGACCTGCAGGTCGTCCTAGACGTGGCGGTCAATCGCGCCCGCGCCGCCTGATCGTCATCCGGTCGGACCGTCCCGAGCCAGCAGGCGAGGATGGCCGCGCACTCGATCTTGGCTGCAGATGCACGGCTGTAGACCAGTCTTTCCAAAATCCAATCTTAACCATTGTCGGCGAGTGTTGGTTAAAGCGTAAATCGCATCTTAATGGAGCCGGTGCATATGGGCGGGACCGCAGGAGCGACTGCCCGATTGCTGCGCGCACCCGTCACGACGGGGCTCGTCATGTCGTGTGCCTGCGCCGCCTTCGGCACCGTGTCCACCGCGGCAGCAGCCGACCTCGCGGCGCGGGGTGCGGGCGCCGACTGGTACACCGGCGCCTCGCAGCAGGCGGTCGATGACAGTTGGGCCGTGGCCGTCGACGGCTCGACGAGCGTCACCTCAAACAGCTCAGCCTTCGGCTCGGTCACGGTGACCGCCGCGCCCAACGGATCGCCCACGCGGGATGGCCTGCGAGTCCGGGTCGACGCCATCGGCGGAACCTACTCGTATCCGGGGCGCTCCGTCGCCACGCGGGTCACCGGCTATCAGGAGGAAGGCGCCCTCCAGGCGGGTTACGAGTGGATCTGGAAGGACGCGGCTCTCGCCGGCTATATCGGCTTCAATGTCCGCAGCAACCAGCTGTCCATCCCCGATCCGGGCAACCCGGTGGTGGGCACCGGAGTCGGGCTGAAGGTCGCCGGCAACTTCTATGCGACGCCGACCGACCGGACCATGGTCTCCGCCTACGGTTCGTACTCGACCAAGTTCAACGCCTATTATTCCCGCCTGCGGGTCGGCTACATGGTCGCGGACGGCGTCTATATCGGGCCGGAGGCGCTGTTCCTCGGCGACGACTTCTTCCGGCAATACCGCATCGGCGCGCATCTCACCGGCGTCCGCTTCGGGCCCGTGCAGATGTCCGTCGCCGCCGGCTACGTCCGCGACCGGATCCAGGGCTCCGGCTATTATTCCAGCGTCGAGGCCCGCTCGACCTTCTAGGGCTTCGCCGACGCGCGATTGGCCCGTGCCTGGGACACTCCGATCCTGTGCGTCCCGGCGATCCTCGGCCGGGGCTCTCCGAGGTGCCCCAAGGGCGATCAAGGGGTCGGGCTTACCGCGACGGTGCCAGGAGTTGACTGGGCTTCAGGGGATCCCAGACGCCTTCGAAGACCGGCTGCAGCGCGGCGTTGAGCGTCTGCGCTTGCGAGACCGGCGATGGGATCACCCGAGGCTGGAAGCCGATGACGGCGGCGGACACACCGACGAGGCCGGCCACGCACAGACCAACGATGATCCACCGGGGCGCCCGCCAAGTGTGAAGGACCCCGGCAAGTGTGGCGAAAATCGCAATAAGACCAATAAATTGATGCATTGGACACCTCTAGCCGGTGCCTGCTGCGAGAATAGCGCCAGTAATCTTGTTCCAAATTGGAGCAGGCCCGCGGAGACAGGCCGGTCATTTCCGGACGCCACGTTGCGGCGGGATGCACCACCTGCGGCGGGTGCGATCCGCCATGTCTCTGACGGCGAGGCAGCCGGTTCGTCACGCCCAGAAGGCGCCAAGGTTCTGACAGAATGAACCTTTTCGCGGCCGCCTCGCGGAAAGCAGTGCGCATAGCCGCCGGAGCCGCGGGACGATCGCAGCCTGCGCGGAATCGTGCCGCGCGCCGGGCGGATTCACGCAATTTCGGATGCGATCGCCGCTCACCACCGCGCCGACGCGACGCCGACAAGATGGCGCGCGCGGCGATGCGGATCAGAGCTTGCTGACGAGAAGACCCAGACCGAAACCGACCAGACCGGCCACGATCAGGGAGGCGTGGGGCCATTCGGTGGATTTCTGATGGCCTTCCCAGGCGTAGCGGCGGCCCCGGTCATAGGCATCCGCGGCATGGTCCGAGACCTCGTCGGCCGCGTGCCGGACGGCGTCCTTGGCCTGGCCATAGAGGTTCTCGGCGTTGCCCTGGGCCTCGCGAAGGCGGCCCTCGGCCGCATCGCGATCCGAGCCGGCGAGGCCGCCGGCTACGCCCTGCACCTGTCCGCCGAACGCCCGGGCGGAGCCCGCGATCCTGTCCGTATCGACCATTGGCCTGCTCTCCCTATCCCGTCTCGGGTCGACGCTGCCGGGCGCAGCGGCGTCTGGACACCCGGGTCACTGTCGCGACTGAGGCAACAGCGGCATCCTCCGCGCGTTCCAAGACCTGATCTGCCGCGGGCTCCGGTCGATCCGGCCCGCCCTACCGGCCGCACGGCCCGCCACTAGATAAAGCAGGGCTGGATCGACCACACCGCGCCGCCAGCTGGGTTGGGCCGGCCTGTCGTCTGCGCGGCGGAAGTTCCGACGATCTCCCCGATAACAACAGGATAGCCCCGAAATGGAATTTCTGCACACCATGGTCCGGGTTGCCGATCTCGACCGGGCGCTGGCCTTCTACGTCGACACGTTCGGCCTGAAGGAGGTCCGTCGCGTCGAGAACGAGAAGGGCCGCTTCACCCTCGTGTTCCTGGCCGCCCCCGGAGACGTCGAGCGGGCCACGGCGACCAAGTCGCCGCTGATCGAACTGACCTACAACTGGGATCCGGAAACCTACACGGGCGGGCGCAATTTCGGCCATCTCGCCTACCAGGTCGACGATATCTACGCCTTCTGCGCCCGGCTGCAGGAGAAGGGCGTCACCATCAACCGGCCGCCGCGCGACGGCTACATGGCCTTCGTGAAGTCGCCGGACGGTATCTCCATCGAGATCCTGCAGAAGGGCGGCGCCAAGGAGCCGCAGGAGCCTTGGACGTCCATGGCGAACACCGGCACCTGGTAAGGGTCCTGCACCCTTGACCCGGACGGCTCCGCGGGCGCATCTGCCCGCGGATCAGCCGGCCGGGCGGCCGCTCCGGACGCGCGAGCATCCGGGGAGGAAAGTCCGGGCTCCATGGAGAGACGGTGCCGGATAACGTCCGGCGGGGGCGACCCCAGGGACAGTGCCACAGAAAGCAGACCGCCCCGGATCCGTCCGGGGTCAGGGTGAAAGGGTGCGGTAAGAGCGCACCGCGGACGCGGCAACGCGGACGGCACGGCAAACCCCACCGGGAGCAAGACCGAATAGGGGCGGCGCGCCCTTCGCGAGAGGGGCAGGCCGGCTCTCCAGGCCAGTCGCCCGGGTTGGTTGCTCGAGGCGGTCGGTGACGACCGTCCCAGAGGAATGGCCGCCACGTCGGGGCGCGCGAGCGCTCCGGCCCTACAGAACCCGGCTTATAGGCCGGCTGATCCACGCACCGATAAGCCTCGCCAGCGCAACGCCTTACGGCTCGGCGCCGCATCCGAACCGGCGCGCGATGCGCCGAAGATTCCGGTGCGGCAAAAACCTTCGGTTAACCTTGTCGGGTTCAGATCGGTCGGCGCGGCAGTGCCAAGCTTGTGCGTTGACGATCCTCCGAGGCCCATGATACCCGGCATCCTCCCGTCAACGGCGTGTATCGGATCGCCGGGCGCAACCTGCCATGGTGCAGGTCCCGTCCGTGCGCGGCATCTTGCGCGCTCAGCATCCGGTGCCGTTCCCGTCACGCGCGCCGCGCTCGCGCGGCCCGGCACAGGGCACCATGAGACGCATGAGCCGCATCCGCGTCCGGATCTCCGGAACGCGCCGACATTCCGACCGTCCGCGCCAGGCACGGCGCGCGCCATCGGCGAGGCACCCATGAGCCGGCGTCGTCCCTCTCCCGAGACGGCGCCGCGGCACGACGGCGCCGAGGCGCCGGATCAGCCGCACGTCCCGGTCCTCCTCGCGGAGGTCATCGAGACGCTTGCCACGGCGGGCGGGCTTGCGGTCGACGGCACCTTCGGTGCCGGCGGCTACACCCGCGCGCTCCTGGCGGCGGATCCTGCGCTGCAGGTGGTGGCCATCGACCGCGACCCGACGGCGATCGCGGGTGGCCAGGCGCTGGTCGCGGCATCCGGGGGGCGCCTGCGCCTCCTGCACGGTCGCTTCGGCGCGCTCGACACCGTCCTGGCGGAGGCGGGCCTCGCCCAGGTGGACCGGGTGGTGCTCGATATCGGCGTCTCGTCGATGCAGCTCGACGTGCCGGAGCGCGGCTTCTCGTTCCGCAACGACGGGCCACTCGACATGCGCATGGGCGCCGACGGCCCCAGCGCGGCCGACCTCGTCAACGAGGCCGACGAGACGGTGCTCGCCGACATCATCTACCATTACGGCGAGGAGCGGCGCTCGCGCGCGGTGGCGCGGACCATCCTCGAGGCGCGCCGCCGCGGCCGGATCGAGACCACCGCGCAGCTCGCCGAACTGGTCGCCGGCGTGGTGCGGACCGAGCCCGGCAGCCATATCCACCCGGCGACGCGGACCTTCCAGGGCCTGCGGATCGCCGTGAACGACGAACTCGGCGAGCTGGTGCGCGCCCTGCACGCGGCCGAGCGCGCGCTGAGGCCCGGCGGACGGCTCGCGGTCGTGACGTTCCACTCGCTCGAGGACCGGATCGTCAAGCAGTTCTTCGCGGCCCGCAGCGGTCGTTCCGCGCAGGCCTCGCGCCATCTGCCCGGGGGTCCGGTCGAGACCATCCGCAGTTTCCGTCTCGTCACCAAGGGCCCGGTCCTGCCGGGCGAGGCCGAGACGGCCCGCAACCCGCGCGCCCGCTCGGCCAAGCTCCGGGTCGCGGAGCGCACCGAATCCGACGTTCCCGAACCGCTCGCGGCGCTGACCGCCCTGGCGAGCCTGCCCGACGCGGCCCGCGGAGGCCATCGCCGATGATCCGCCTCCTGAACCTGCTGGCGGTCGCCGGCCTCGTCGCCTCGGCGATCTACGCCTACTCGATCAAGTACGACACGCTCTACCAGGGCGGTCAGGTCTCCAAGCTGCAGACGGCCCTGCACAAGGAGCGGCAGGCGATCGCCGTGCTGCGCGCCGAGTGGCAGCTGCTCACCCGGCCGGACCGCCTCCAGGCGGCCGTCGACAAGCATATCGCCCTGGAGCCGATCGGCACCAGCCATCTGGCGCGCCTCTCCGATCTGCCCGCCCGGCCGGAGCGCGGGGACGAGATCGGCCGGCTGCTCGCCGCCACGGCGACGCCCAAGGACAAGGGAACGATCGAGCCGCGCACGACCGGCTCGATCACCCGCACCGTCACCACGACCCGCACCCCGACGACGGCTTCGAGGTAAACCCCCGTGTCCGATCACGCCGACGAGACCCTAGACCCGGCGGTCGAGCCCGCCGTGTCGGACCACGAGGCGGCGCTGCTCGAAGCCGCCGCGCTGGCGCATGCGGCCGGCGCGCCGCGCCCCCTGGAGGAGGAGGCGCGCGAGCCCGAGCCGCGCGCCGAGCGCGCCAAGGCGCTCCTGCGGAGCATGTTCCGGCTGGCCATCGAGCGCTCGCACATGCGCGTCGCGCTGGTCGGGCTGGTCTTCGTCGGCGTGTTCGGGACGATCTCCGCCAAGCTCCTGATGATGGCGATCTTCGGGGAGCCGCCCAGCCAGGAGCACCGGGTCGCGGCAGCCTCCTCGACGGCGTTCCGGCCCGACATCGTCGACCGCAACGGCGAGATCCTGGCCACCGACATCCGCACGGTCTCGGTCTTCGCCGAGCCGGGCAACATCTACGACAAGGACGAGGCGGTCGAACTCCTCACCGCGGTCCTGCCCGAACTCAACGCCTCGGAGCTGCGGGCCAAGCTCACCCAACGCAAGGACAAGAAGGGCGCGGGCTTCGTCTGGGTGAAGCGCGAGCTGACCCCGAAGCAGCAGGCCGAGGTCCACCGGCTCGGCATCCCGGGCATCGGCTTCCTGCCCGACCACAAGCGGGTCTACCCGAATGGCGTCGCCGCCGCCCACATCCTGGGCGCGACCAATCTCGACGGCATCGGCATCGCCGGCATGGAGAAGTACATCGACTCCACCGGCCTGCAGGCCCTCAACAGCTTCGGGCTGATCAACAAGCAGGCCGACCTGAAGCCGGTGCAGCTGTCGATCGACCTGCGCGCGCAATTCGCCGTGCGCGACGAACTGGCCTGGGGCATCGACCACTTCAAGGCCAAGGCCGGCGCCGCGATGATCCTCGACGTGAAGACCGGCGAGGTCATCGCCCTGGTCTCCATGCCGGATTTCGATCCGAACGATCCCAAGGACGCGCTGTCGCCCGACCGCATCAACCGGATGAATGTCGGCGTCTATGAGATGGGCTCGACCTTCAAGGCGATGACGCTCGCCATGGCGCTCGATTCCGGCAAGTACAACGTCAACTCGACCTTCGACACCCGCGGCGGCGTGCTGAACTGGGGCCGGCAGAAGATCCACGAGTATCACGGCACCAACCGGGTCATCACCATGCCGGAGGTGTTCACGCACTCGTCGAATATCGGCTCGGCCAAGATGGCGCTCGGCGTCGGCGTGCCCGGCCACAAGGCCTTCCTGAAGAAGATGGGCCTGCTGGACCGGCTGCGCACCGAGCTGCCCGAGAGCGCGGCGCCGATCGTCCCGTCCCGCTGGACCGAGATCAACACCATCACCATCGCGTTCGGCCACGGCATCGCGGTGGCGCCGATCCAGGCGGCGGCCGCGGTGGCGGCCATCGCGAATGGCGGCGACCTGATGACCCCGACCTTCCTCAAGACGACGCCGGAGGTGGCGAAGGCCCGTGCCACGCACGTGCTCTCCGGCCAGACCTCCGAGGCGATGCGCTACATCATGCGGCTCAACGCGGCCGAAGGCTCGGCCAAGAAGGCGGCGGTCCCCTATTACTTCGTCGGCGGCAAGACCGGCACGGCCGAGAAGGTCATCGGCGGCCGCTACATCCACAACCGCCTGTTCACGACCTTCATGGCGGCGGCGCCGATGAACGATCCGAAGTACCTGTTCGTGACGATCATGGACGAGCCGCAGGGCCTGCCGGAATCCGGCGGCTACGCCACAGCGGCCTGGAATTCCGGCGTGGTCACCGGCAAGGTGATCGAGCGCGTGGCGCCGATCCTCGGCCTGCCGCCGCAATTCGAGCCGCCGGTGAGGCCGTTCCCGCAGATGGTCAAGCTCAACGCCTACCACATCAACCAGCTCGGCGGCCCGTGATGGTGGCGTCATGAGCGCGCGGCTCGCCGACCTCTTCCCCGAGGTCACCGGCCCCGCCGCGGATCTGTCCGTGTCGGACCTGACCGCCGACAGCCGGCAGGTCGCCACCGGCACGGTCTTCGTGGCCGTGCCCGGGACGAAGGCCGACGGTCGGCGCTTCGCCGCGCAGGCAGCCCAGCGGGGCGCAGCCGCAGTGGCGGGGGAGGGTACCCGTCCCGCCGACCTGCCCGACACGGTGACCTGGATCCCGGTCGCCGATGCGCGCCGGTCGCTCGCCCACGCCGCGGCCCGGCTCGCCGGGGCGCAGCCCGGGACCGTGGTGGCGGTCACCGGAACGGCCGGCAAGAGTTCGGTGGCCGATTTCGTGCGCCAGATCCTGGCCCGGCTCGGCCGCGACGCCGCGAGCCTCGGCACGGTCGGAATCGTCACGAATCGCGGGGCCCAGTACGGTTCGCTGACCACCCCGGACCCGGTCACGCTGCACCGGACACTGGCGCGTCTCGCCGCCGAGGGCGTCACCGACCTCGCCATGGAGGCCTCCTCGCACGGGATCGAGCAGCGCCGGCTCGACGGCGTCCGCCTCGACGCGGCCGGCTTCACCAATCTCGGCCGGGACCATCTCGATTATCACGCGAGCATCGAGGAATATCTCGCGGCCAAGCTGCGCCTGTTCACCGAGCTGCTGCCGCCGGGCCGCCCGGCCATCGTCAATGCCGACGGCGCCTATGCCGAGCGGGTGATCGCCGCCGCGGAGGCCGCCGGCCGGCCGGTCCGCACGGTCGGCCGGGGCGGACGGGACCTGCGGGTCGACTCCGTCCGGACCGAGGGCTTCGCGCAGGCCGCCCGCATCCTGTTCGAGGGCCGGGCCCGGGATCTGCGCCTGCCGCTCGTCGGGGAGTTCCAGGTCGAGAACGCCCTGGTGGCGGCCGGCCTCGCCCTCGCCACGCCGGCGGGCGCCGCCGATCCCGACGGCGTCTTCGCGGCGCTCGACCATCTCACCGGCGTCCCCGGGCGCATGGAGCGGATCGGCGAGGCGCGGGGTGGCCTCTGCCTCGTCGACTACGCCCACAAGCCGGAGGCCCTTGAGAGCGTGCTCGCCGCGCTCCGCCCGTTCGCGTCGGGCCGGCTGATCGTGGTCTTCGGCTGCGGCGGCGACCGTGACCGGGGCAAGCGGCCGCTGATGGGCGCGATCGCGAAGCGGCTTGCCGACGTCGTCATCGTCGCGGACGACAACCCGCGCACCGAGGATCCCGCCGCCATCCGCCGGGCGATCCTGGACGCGGCTCCGGGCGCGGAGGAGATCGGCGACCGGTCCGAGGCGATTCACAGCGCCGTCGCCCGGCTCGGACCGGGCGACGTGCTGGTCGTGGCCGGCAAGGGCCATGAAACCGGCCAGATCGTGGGGGATCGCACGCTCCCGTTCTCGGACCATGCGGTCCTGCGCGCCGCGATCGCCGCGGCGGCCTGAGGACGACGGGGGACCGACGATGACCGCACTCTGGACGCGGGAGGAGCTGGAATCCGCGACGGGCGGACGCCTGACCGGCGCCGAGCGCGCGATCGAGGGCGCCTCGATCGACACCCGCACGCTCCAGCCCGGCGACCTGTTCTTCGCGATCCGCGGCGATACCCGCGACGGCCACGACTTCGTTCCCGATGCCCTGGGCCGCGGGGCCGGTGCCGCCGTGGTGAGCGCGGGCCGCGCCGAGGACCTCGCGTCTCACGGCCCCGTCCTGGCGGTGCCCGAGGCGGGTCCCGACCCGGTCCTGACCGCGATGGTGCGCCTCGGTGCCGCCGCGCGCGCCCGGACCCGCGCGCAGGTCGTGGCGGTCACCGGCTCGGTCGGCAAGACCGGGACCAAGGAGGCTTTGCGCCACGTCCTGTCCGAGCAGGGCGAAACCCACGCCTCGGCGGCCTCCTACAACAATCACTGGGGCGTGCCTCTGACCTTGGCGCGGATGCCGCGCACCACCCGCTACGGCGTGTTCGAGATCGGCATGAACCACGGCGCCGAGATCGTGCCGCTGACCGCCCAGGTCCGGCCCGACATCGCGCTGATCACCACGATCGCGCCCGCCCATATCGAGCATTTCGCCTCGCTCGCCGCGATCGCGGACGCAAAGGGCGAGATCTTCTCCGGGCTCCAGCCCGGCGGCGTCGCGATCCTCAACCGCGACGTCCAGCATTTCGACCGGCTCGCGGCCCACGCGCAGGCCTCCCGGGCGGGACGGGTGGTGACCTTCGGCGAGCATCCCGAATCCGACGTGCGCGCCCTGAAGATCGTGCTCCGTCCCGACCTGTCGGTGATCGACGCGATGGTGATGGGCCAGCCCGTCACCTACAAGCTCGGCACCGCCGGGCGGCACGCGGCGCTGAACTCGCTGGGCGTCATGGCGGTGGTCCACAGCCTTGGGTCCGACCTCGCCCGCGCCGCCCTGTCGCTCGGCGGGCTGACGCCGCCGGCGGGCCGCGGCGAGCGCACCGCCCTCGAGATCGGCGGCGGCACGGCCTATCTCGTGGACGAGAGCTACAACGCCAATCCCGTCGCGGTTCGGGCCGCGTTGGCGACGCTGGCCGGAATCGAGACCGGGCCACGCGGGCGTCGGATCGCGGTGCTGGGCGACATGCTGGAACTCGGCGCCGCCGCGCCCGACCTGCATCGCGACCTCGCGGAGGCGATCGAGGCAGCCCGGATCGACCTCGTCTTCGCGGCCGGTCCGCTGATGCGTCACCTGTTCGAGGCCCTGCCGGTGAGCCGCCGCGGCGGCGTGGCCGACACGGCCGCCGACCTGATCGAGCCGCTCGCCCGGACCCTCAGGTCCGGCGATGCGGTCATGGTGAAGGGATCCAACGGCAGCCGCATGGGCCGGATTGTCGAGGCCCTGAAAGCCCGCTACGCGGTCGATCCGACCCGGCGGACCCAGACCGTCCCATGACCGGCACGCCCGCGCGTTCGGCGCGACCGGCGCCGTCCCCCGAAACCTGAGCCTGAACAAGGGGGCCGAGCGCCCGGATGCTGTACCTTCTCTCGGACCTGAGCAGCGCCTTCACGCCGCTCAACGTGTTCCGCTACATTACCTTCCGCACCGGCGGCGCGCTGTTCACGGCGGGCCTGTTCGTGTTCTGGTTCGGGCCCTGGATCATCTCGCTGCTGCGGATCCGCCAGGGCAAGGGTCAGCCGATCCGCGAGGACGGGCCGCAGACCCATCTGCTGACCAAGCGCGGCACGCCGACCATGGGCGGCCTGATGATCCTGGCCGGCGCCGTCGTGGCGATCCTGCTCTGGGCCAATCCGCGCAACCACTATGTCTGGGTGACGCTGACCGTCACCCTCGGCTTCGGCGCGATCGGCTTCTACGACGACTACCTCAAGGTGACGAAGCAGTCGCACAAGGGGTTCTCGGGCAAGTTCCGCCTCGCCCTGGAGGCGGTGATCGCCATGGCGGCCTGCGTTACCATCGCGGTCTATTCGCCCGCCACGCTCCAGAATCAGCTCGCCTTCCCGGTGTTCAAGGACGCGCTCCTCAACCTCGGCTGGTTCTATCCCCTGTTCGGCGCCTTCGTGATCGTCGGCGCGGGCAATTCCGTGAACATGACCGACGGCCTCGACGGCCTCGCGATCGTGCCGGTGATGATCGCCTGCGGCACCTTCGGCTTCATCGCCTACCTCGTCGGCAACTCGTTCACCGCCAGCTACCTGCAGGTGAACTACGTCCGCGACACCGGCGAACTCGCCGTGGTCTGCGGTGCGGTGATCGGCGCCGGTCTCGGCTTCCTCTGGTTCAACGCGCCGCCGGCCCAGATCTTCATGGGCGATACCGGCTCGCTCGCGCTCGGCGGCCTGCTGGGCTCCATCGCGGTGGCGACGAAGCACGAGATCGTCCTGGCGATCGTCGGCGGCCTGTTCGTCCTGGAGATGATGTCGGTGATCATCCAGGTCGCCTCGTTCAAGCTCACGGGCAAGCGCGTCTTCCGCATGGCGCCGATCCACCACCATTTCGAGCAGAAGGGCTGGAAGGAGCCGCAGGTCGTCATCCGCTTCTGGATCATCGCGGTGATCCTGGCGATGGCGGGTTTGGCGACGCTGAAGCTGCGCTGATCGAAGAGTGTGCTAGACGGGCGATCCAAGGGGGCGATCCCACGCTCGCCCTCATCCTGAGGTGCAGCCGCCCGGCGGGTGCCTCGAAGGAGGCTTCCAGTCGGCCGCGCGAGTTCTGGAACCCTCCTTCGAGGCCCGCTGACGCGGGCACCTCAGGATGAGGGCGCGGGTCGGATCGGCCGGGTTCGGCTGCCGCATCCAGAGTTTCGCATGACACCGATCACGACCTTCGCCGACCGCACCGTCGCCCTGTTCGGACTCGGCGGCTCGGGGCTTGCCACCGCGCTGGCGCTGAAAGCGGGTGGGGCGGGCGTGCAGGCCTGGGACGACAATGCCGACAGCCTCGCCCGCGCCCGGGAGGCCGGAATCGAGACGCGGGACCTGCGCGAGGCCGACTGGTCCGACTTCGCCGCGTTCGTGCTCAGCCCGGGGGTGCCGTTGACCCATCCCGAGCCGCACTGGAGCGTCCGGCTCGCCCGGGACGCGGGCGTCGCGATCATCGGCGACATCGAGCTGTTCTGCCGGGAGCGACGGGCGCAGGCGCCGGGGGCGCCGTTCGTGGCGATCACCGGCACCAACGGCAAGTCGACCACCACGGCGCTGATCGCCCACGTGCTCGCGCAGGGAGGCCGCGACGTGCAGATGGGCGGCAATATCGGAACCGCGATCCTCTCGCTGGAGCCGCCGGCCGCGGACCGCGTCCACGTGATCGAGCTGTCGTCGTTCCAGATCGACCTGACGCCGAGCCTCGATCCGAGCGTCGGCGTGCTGATGAACATCACGCCCGACCATCTCGACCGCCACGGCACCATGGAGCAGTACGCGGCCATCAAGGAGCGCCTGATCCAGGGTGCCGGCCTCGCGGTGGTCGGCGTCGATGATGCGCCGAGCCGCGCCATCGCCGACCGGCGCGGTGCCGACCTCGTGCGCGTCCACGTGCCGCACGGGGACGTGCTGTGCACCGATGCGCTGACGGTGCGCGACGGGATCGTCCGGGAGCCGGACGGGACGGCCCTCGCCGACGTCAACGGCATCGGCTCGCTCCGGGGGGCCCACAACTGGCAGAACGCGGCGGTAGCTGTGGCCGTGGCGCGGGCCCTCGGCCTGTCGCCGGAGCAGATCCAGGCCGGGCTGACCACGTTCCCCGGTCTCCCGCACCGGATGGAGGAGGTCGGGCGGCGCGGCCACGTGCTGTTCGTCAACGATTCCAAGGCGACGAACGCGGATTCCACCGAGAAGGCACTCACCGCCTTCCGCGACATCCACTGGATCCTCGGCGGCAAGGCCAAGGAGGGCGGGATCTTCCCGCTCGTGCCGTATTTCGAGCGGGTCGCCCACGCCTACCTGATTGGCGCGGCCTCGGACGCCTTCGCGGCGACCCTGGAGGGCGCTGTGCCGTATACCCGTTGCGAAACCCTCGAGAACGCCGTCCCGAAGGCCGCCGCGAACGCTGCCGCCTCGGGCGCGCCGGAGCCGGTGGTGCTGCTGTCGCCGGCCTGCGCCTCCTACGACCAGTTCCGCAACTTCGAGATCCGCGGCAACCGCTTCCGCGAGCTGGTGCAGGCGCTGCCCTGAGGCAGCGCCGTCCTCAGCGCGCCAGAACCTTGGCGGCGTCGCGGGTGGTGTCGACCGCCTGGGAGACGTTGGCCACCGACTGGACGATCGCCCCGATATTGCCGGTGATCGCCGTGACGGCGCCGGCGGCGCTCTGCATGTTCTCGGCGAGATCCCGGGTCACGGCGCTCTGCTCCTCGATGGCGGCCGCGGTGGCCACCACGGTCTCGCGCATCACCGAGACCGAGGACCCGATCGAGCTGAGAGCCTGCACGACCTCCTGCGAGACGCGCTGAACGCTGGCGATCTCGCCGTTGATCTGACCGGTGGCGCGCGCCGCCTGGTCGGCCAGAGCCTTGACCTCCGAGGCGACGACCGCGAAGCCGCGGCCCGCCGCGCCGGCGCGGGCGGCCTCGATGGTGGCGTTCAGCGCCAGCAGGTTGATCTGGCCGGCGATGTCCTGGATCAGACCGACGATGCCGGTCATGGCGGTGGCGGTCTCGGCGAGCCGCTTGGTGTGGCCGTCCGCATCCTGGACGCAGGCATAGGCGGTGTCGGTGGCGCTCTGGGAGCGCACGATGCTCTGGGACATCTCCGCCACCGAGGCCGCGAGCTCCTCGGCCGCCGCCGCGACGGTCTGGACGTTGCCGGATGTCGAATCCGCCGCCGAGGACGCCAGCGCGGCCGCCTTGGTCGAATGCGTCACCGCCTGCTCGATCTCACCGAAATTCTGGTCGATGAGTGTTCGGAGATTGGCGAAGAGCCGGACCTGATCGCTGATGTCGGTGGCGAATTTCACCACCTTGTAGGGCCGGCCGGCGGCGTCGAGGATCGGATTGTAGGAGGCCTGGATCCAGACCTCGCGTCCGTCCTTGCCGATCCGCCGGAACTGGGCTGCCTGGAAAGTGCCGTTCCGCAGGGCCGCCCAGAAGGCCCGGTAGGCCTCGCTCTCGCGGTACGCGGGCTCCACGAACAGGCTGTGATGCTGCCCGATCACCTCGGCGCGGGTGTAGCCCATCACACTGAGAAAGTTGTCGTTCACGGAAATCACCGTGCCGTCGAGGTCGAAGGCGATGACCGCCTGGACCTTGTCGATCGCTGCGATCTGGCCGGCGCGGTCGGCTTCCTCGGTCCGCTGCTGCGTGATGTCGGTGGCAAATTTCACCACCTTGTAGGGCCTGCCGCGCACGTCGAGCATCGGATTGTAGGAGGCCTGGATCCAGATCGGCCTGCCGCCGCGTCCGACCCGCTGGAACTGGCCGGACTCGAAGGCGCCGGACCGCAGGCGCTCCCAGAAGGCTTTGTATTCCGGCGCGTCCCGCTGGGCCGGATCCATGAACAGACTGTGATGCTGGCCGACGATCTCGGGCAGCGTGTACCCGACCACGTCGAGGAAATTCCGGTTCGCCGACAGGATCCGTCCCGCGAGGTCGAACTCGATCACGCCCTGGACCCGGTCGAGGGCCGCGAGCTTCGCATGCGCTTCACGGGCGTTCAGGGTAGAAAACATGGCGCGACGGCTTCCGCTGGGCCGACCGGGCGCGGCGACGCCGCTCTCCGGACGTCACGGCTCGATCCGCCGGGGCATACATCCAACGGTTGCAATAAGAGGATTAACACAGAGTATCGTTTTACCATTATAGTTCCGTCAAATACTGCAATACCGCTTCGACGGCCGGCGCTCGGCCGCTGCCGACCCGGCCGGGACCATAAGGCTCCGTTTACCATTCCTGCACAGGATCGGGCCCGACCCGCGCGGATCGGCATCCGCGCGGCCTGGAGTCGTTGCCCGGCATGATGTCACGCGCGGAACGCACCCCCCTGACCGATTGGTGGTGGACGGTCGATCGCGGGCTGCTCGCGGCCCTGTTCGCGCTCATGGTCGCGGGCCTGGTCTTCCTGATGGGCGGCGGCCCGCCGGTGGCCGAGCGGATCGGCCTGCCGACCTTCTACTTCCTCAACCGGCAGGCGATGTACCTAGCGCCGACCATCCTGCTGATCTGCGCGGTCTCGTTCCTGTCGCTGCGCGGCATCCGTCGACTGGCGCTGGTCACCTGGATCTGCGGCGTCGTCCTGTGCCTGCTCGCCGGCAAGTTCGGACCCGAGATCAAGGGCGCGCACCGCTGGATCCAGTTCGGCTCCTTCGGCCTGCAGCCCTCGGAATTCGTGAAGCCGGCCTTCGTGGTTGTCGCCGCCTGGGCCTTCTCGGAGGGGGCACAGCGCCGCGACATGCCGGGCGGCATCCTGGCGCTGCTGCTGCTGCCGATCACCATCGTGCCGCTGCTGCTGCAGCCCGATTTCGGCCAGACCATGCTGATTACCATGGTGTGGTGCGCGCTGTTCTTCGTGGCCGGCCTCCATCTGATCTGGGTGGCCGTCCTCGGCGTGCTCGGCCTCGGAGGTGTGTTCGCTGCCTATCTGTTCTTCCATCACGTGCGTGAGCGCTTCAACAAGTTCCTCGACAAGGATTCGGGGGGCGGCTTCCAGGATTTCTGGTCGCGGGAATCCTTCCGCTCGGGCGGCTGGTTCGGCACCGGGCCGGGGGAGGGCGTGGCCAAGCGCCACCTGCCGGACGCACATACCGACTTCATCTTCTCGGTCACCGGCGAGGAATTCGGCGTGATCGTCTGCCTGTGCCTCGTGGCCCTGTTCGCCTTCATCGTGCTGCGCGGCCTCAAGCTCGCCCGGCGCACCGACGACACCTTCTCGCGTTTGGCGATCACCGGCCTGACCACCCTGTTCGGCCTCCAGGCCTCTATCAACATGGCGGTGAACACCCAGCTGATGCCCGCCAAGGGCATGACGCTGCCCTTCGTCTCCTACGGCGGCTCGTCGCTGATCTCGCTGGCGCTCGGCACCGGCTTCCTCGTCGCCCTGACCCGCAAGCGGCCGCGCACCGTGATGCTCAGCCAGAAGCCCCCCGGCACCGCGCCGGCCACCGTCGCCGGAGTGATGCGGTGACGGTCTTCACCCCCACGATCCTGCTCTGCGCGGGTGGCACCGGTGGCCACCTGTTCCCAGCCGAGAGCCTCGCCCACGCGCTGCGCGCCCGCGGCATCCGGGTGGCGCTGGCCACCGATGCCCGCGTCGACGCGATCGCGTCCGAGTTCCCGGCCTCGGAGGTGGTGACCATCGCGTCGGCGACGCCGTCCGGCCGCTCGCCGCTGAAGCGGGCCAGCGCCGTGCTGACGCTCGGCCGCGGCTTCGGCGTCGCCGCGAAGGAGATCCGCCGGATCAATCCGGCCGCCATCGTGGGCTTCGGTGGCTACCCGACCGTCCCGCCGGTGCTCGCCGGCCAGATCCTGCGCGTGCCGACGATCCTGCACGAGCAGAACGCCGTGATGGGCCGGGCCAACGCCTTCCTGGCGCGGGGCGCCCGCACCATCGCCACCGGCTTCAAGGTCGTGCGCGGCGTGCCCGACACGGCCAAGGCCCCGCGCATCCACACCGGCAACCCGCTTCGCCCGGCGGTGATCGAGGCGGCCAAGATCCCGTACCCCGCCTTCGGTCCGGACGACGTCCTGCGGCTCCTGGTGTTCGGCGGCAGCCAGGGCGCCCGGGTCATGGGCGAGGTCGTGCCCGAGGCGATCGCCCGCCTTCCGGCGGCGCTGCGCGCCCGGCTGCACCTCGTCCAGCAGGTCCGTCCCGAGGACCTGACGGCTGTGCAGAACCGCTACCTCGCCATGGGACTGGCCGGGATCGAGGCGGCACCGTTCTTCAAGGACCTGCCCGCCCGCATGGCCGCGAGCCACCTCGTGGTCTCGCGCTCGGGGGCCTCGACGGTCTCGGAACTCGCGGCGATCGGCCGTCCGGCGGTCCTCGTGCCGCTGCCCGGCTCCCTCGATCAGGATCAGGCCGCCAACGCCGCGACCCTCGATGCGATCGGCGCCGCACGGGCGGTGAAACAGGCCGATTTCACCCCGGATCGGCTCGTGGCGGACCTCACCGCCTGCTTCGAGACGCCGGCAAAATTGACCGCGGCGGCCGATGCGGCCAGAAGCGCGGGCATCCACGACGCCGCCGAGCGGCTAGCCGAGGTCGTCATCGAGACGGCCGCCCGCACCTGATCCTCACGGGATTGCGCACCGGCGATCCCGCCACCAGACGGTTCGACCCATGAAGCTGCCCGACAAGCTCGGACCTATACACTTCATCGGCATCGGCGGCATCGGCATGTCCGGCATCGCCGAGGTGATGCACAATCTCGGCTACACGGTGCAGGGGTCGGATGCGTCCGACAACGCCAACGTCCGCCGGCTGGCGGAGAAGGGCATGCGGACCTTCGTGGGCCACGACGCCGAGAACGTCGCGGACGCGGCCCTGGTCGTGGTCTCGACGGCGATCCAGCGCGACAATCCGGAGCTGCAATCCGCCCGGGAGCGCCGCCTCCCGGTGGTCCGCCGGGCCGAGATGCTCGCCGAGCTGATGCGCTTCAAGTCCTGCGTCGCCATCGCGGGCACCCATGGCAAGACCACGACGACCTCGCTGGTCGCGACCCTGCTCGACGCCGGCAACCTCGACCCGACCGTGATCAATGGCGGCATCATCAACGCCTACGGCACCAATGCCCGCATGGGCGCGGGCGAGTGGATGGTGGTGGAGGCCGACGAATCCGACGGCACCTTCCTGAAGCTGCCCGCGGACGTCGCGATCGTCACCAACATCGACCCCGAGCATCTCGACCATTTCGGCTCGTTCGACGCGATCAAGGACGCGTTCCGGCGGTTCATCGACAACATCCCGTTCTACGGGTTCGCGGTGATGTGCATCGACCATCCGGTGGTGCAGGACCTCGTCGGCCATATCGAGGACCGGCGGATCATCACCTACGGCGAGAACCCGCAGGCCGACGTGCGCCTGATCGACGTGGACCTGCGCGGCGGCCAGAGCCGGTTCCGCGTAATGATCCGCGACCGCCGCCCGGGCTACCGGATGGAGATGGAGGATCTGGTCCTGCCGATGCCCGGCAAGCACAACGCGCTCAACGCCACGGCGGCGCTGGCGGTGGCCCACGAGCTTGGCGTGAAGCCCGACGCGATCCGCAACGCGCTCGCCGGTTTCGGCGGCGTGAAGCGGCGGTTCACCCGCACCGGCGAGTGGAACGGCGCGACGATCTTCGACGATTACGGGCACCATCCGGTGGAGATCAAGGCGGTGCTCAAGGCGGCCCGCGCCTCCACCGAGCACGGCGTGATCGCCATCGTACAGCCCCACCGCTACACCCGGCTGCAATCTTTGTTCGACGATTTCTGCACCTGCTTCAACGATGCCGATACGGTCATCGTCGCTCCGGTCTACGCGGCCGGCGAGCAGCCGATCGAGGGCTTCGACCGCGACAGTCTCGTGGCGGGCCTGCGCTCGCGCGGACATCGCGACGCACGGGCACTGGAGCGGCCGGAGGAGCTCGCCGGGATCATCGCGGATCTCGCCAAGCCCGGCGACTACGTCGTGTGCCTCGGCGCCGGCACGATCACCCAATGGGCCTACGCGCTGCCGGAGGAACTGGCGGCACGGGGGCGGTGAGGGGATGCGCGAGGCCGAACCGGAACGGACCTGTTTCCGGCGACGGCTGCGCGCGGCGCGGCTGATCATCGAACTTGATGGGCGCCAGCACGCGGACAACGAGCATGATCGCGTTCGCGAGGCGAGGCTGTCTGCGCAGGGCGATCGCGTCCTGCGGTTCTGGAACGCGGACGCCGCAACCAATTTCGCCGGTGTCGTGGACACTATCCTGGCAGCGCTGCCCCCGTCTCCCCGCCTGCAGGGAGACGGGAGCAGCGCGGCGAGCCCGAAGGGCGAAGGTGAGGAGGCGGCTCCGGTCGAGTCACATTCGGAACCGCCCCCTCACCCTCGGCTGCCGCCTCGATGCGACGACGAGGTCGTCGCATCCCTCTCCCCGCATCCGGGAAGAGGGGAGATTCAAACATGACCGCATCCCTCCACGACCGCATCCGGGCCGCCGCGCCCGACCTCCGCGGGCGCCTGCTCGCCGACCAGCCTCTGGCGGACCTCACCTGGTTCCGGGTCGGCGGCCCGGCCGAGGTGCTGTTCACCCCGGCCGACGAGGAGGACCTCGCCCGCCTCTTGGCCAGCCTCGGCCCCGACGTGCCGGTGACGGTGATCGGGCTCGGCTCCAACCTCATCGTCCGCGATGGCGGCGTGGCCGGCGTGGTGATCCGCCTCGGCGGCAAGGCGTTCGGGAGCATCGCGATCGACGGCGAGACTCTCGACGTCGGCACCGCAGTCCCGGACATGCGCGTCGCCAAGGCGGCGGCTGAGGCCGGTCTAGACGGACTCGCCTTCTACCGCGGCATCCCGGGCTCGATCGGCGGCGCGCTGCGCATGAATGCCGGCGCCCATGGCGGCGAGACCACCGACGTGCTGGTGGAGGCCCGCGGCATTGACCGGCGGGGCGACCCGCGCACCTTCACCCACGCTGAGATGGGCTTCGCCTACCGCCATTCGGGCGCGCCGGAGGACGTGATCTTCACGCGCGCCCTGTTCCGCGGCAGGCCCGGCAACCGGGCCGCCATCGAGGCCGAGATGGAGCGGGTCACGGCCGCCCGCGAGGCGGCTCAGCCGATCCGCGAGCGCACCGGCGGTTCGACCTTCGCCAATCCCCCGGGCGGCAAGGCGTGGCAGCTCATCGACGCCGCCGGTTGCCGGGGCCTGACCCGCGGCGGCGCCCAGGTCAGCGCGATGCACTGCAACTTCCTGATCAACACCGGCACCGCGACCGCAGCCGACATCGAGGGGCTCGGCGAGGAAGTCCGCCGGCGCGTCCGCGAGACCAGCGGGGTCGAACTGCGCTGGGAGATCCGGCGGATCGGATCGGCGGCCGGGGCGACGTGAGAGCGGTCTTCCCGACATGCCGGCGCGGTCGCGATCCGGTGCTCGTCAGCCACCGGTGACCGTTCGGGCGCATGCAGATTCTGTTTGAAGCCGACCTATTCGAGGTGCCCTGATGTCCAAGCACGTCGCCGTCCTGCTGGGCGGCACCTCCGCCGAGCGCGAAGTCTCGCTCAATTCCGGCAAGGCCTGCGCCGACGCGCTCGAAGGCGAGGGCTATCGGGTCACGCGGGTCGATGTCGGTCCCGACATCGCCTCCGTGCTGACGGCGCTCAAGCCGGACGTGGCCTTCAACGCGCTGCACGGCCCGGACGGCGAGGACGGCACGATCCAGGGTCTCCTGGAGATCCTCAAGATCCCCTACACCCATTCCGGCGTCCTCGCCTCGGCGCTCGCGATGAACAAGGAGCGGGCCAAGACCGTCATGCGCGCAGCCGGCGTCGACGTGCCGGAGGGCCGGATCGTTAACCGTCATGAGGCCGCCAGGACACACCCGCTGCCGCCACCTTACGTGGTGAAACCCATCGCGGAGGGCTCCTCGGTGGGTGTGATCATCGTGCGCGACGGACGCTCGCATCCGCCCCAGATTCTCGCCTCCGCGGACTGGACCTTCGGCGAGCAAGTCCTTGTAGAACCTTACATAGCCGGCCGCGAACTCACCTGCGGGGTGATGGGCGACAGGGCCCTCGGCGTCATCGAGGTGAAGGCCGCCAACGGCGACTGGTACGACTACGACGCGAAATATGCTCCGGGCGGCTCGGTGCACGTGCTCCCGGCCGAACTTAAACCAAATGTTTACCAGCGTGTCCAAGAACTGTCGTTAACGGCGCATCAAGCACTGGGCTGCCGGGGCGTCAGCCGTGCCGACCTTCGATTCGACGACACGCCGGGTGGTACCGGCCTGCTCGTGGTTCTGGAGGTCAACACGCAACCCGGCATGACCCAGACGAGCCTTGTGCCGGAGATGGCGGCCCATGCGGGCCTGAGTTTCGGTGAGCTCGTCCGATGGATGGTGGAGGACGCTTCCCTGAATCGCTGAGCGGCGATGCCGCCGGCCGGAGCGGTCCCGCGCGCCTCGTCGGTGCGGTCCTGGGTCGGCTCTTTGGCCGGGTCTCGTCCCGGTCCCTCTCGGTGCGTCGGGCCCGCTCGGGTCAGCGCCTGAGCGAGCGCCTGCCGCGCGGGGCCGGTGTCGTGGCGGTCTCCGTATCCGCCGCTGCCGTGGCGCTCGCCGGTTTCGTGGCGAGCGGCCGCTACGATTCTTTCGTGGCCGAGCAGGGCCGCCCCCTCGACATCGCCGCGCGGATCACCGGCTTCGGCGTCGAGCGCGTGACCATCTCGGGCATCTCCCGGATGTACGAGCGCGAGGTACTGGCCGCCGCCGGGATCGACTGGCGCTCCTCGGTCCCGTTCCTCGACGTCAACGACGTGCGCGAGCGCCTGCTCCGCGTGCCGCTGATCGCGCAGGCCTCCGTCCGCAAGATCTATCCCAACGAGATCGCCATCACCCAGGTGGAGCGCGAGCCCGCGGCCCTCTGGCAGAAGAACGGCGAGATCAGCGTGATCGCGGCCGACGGCACCGTCATCGACGCCATGCGGGACGACCGCTATGCCAGCCTGCCCCTGGTGGTCGGCGAGGACGCCAACACCAAGCTTCCGGAATATCTCGCCCTCGTCGCCGCCGCGGGGCCGCTCGCCGAGCGGATCAAGGCCGGTACCTACGTGTCCGGCCGGCGCTGGACCCTCAAGTTCGACGGCATCGACGTGCGCCTCCCCGAGGCCGACCCGGCCTTGGCGCTCGCCCGTCTCGTGCGGTTCGAGCGCGAGGCCGGCCTGCTCGAGAAGGACATCATCGCGGTGGACCTGCGCATGCCGGACCGCCTCGTGGTGCGCCTGACCGAGGAGGCGGCCGCCGCCCGTGCGGAAGCCCAGAAGGCGAAGAAGAAGGGCGCGGCCAGCTGATGCCCTTCCTGTCGATCTCCGCCCGTCCCGCACCCCGCGCCCGGTAGCGTCAATGCACAGCCAACACGGCCTCACGCCGCGCTTGAAGCCGCTCTCCGCCCGGCGCTCGACCACCCTCTCGGTGCTCGATATCGGCACGAGCAAGGTGGTCTGCCTGATCGCCGAGCTTCAGCCCGCCGAGGCGCTCACGACGCTCCGCGGGCGCACGCACCTCGCGCGCATCATCGGGATCGGCCACCAGCGCTCGCTGGGCCTGAAGGGCGGCGCCATCGTCGACCTCGCCGCGGCCGAGAGCGCGATCCGTCAGGCGGTGCATGCCGCCGAGCGGATGGCCAAGGTCGAGGTCCAGTCGGTCATCGTGAACATGTCGGGTGGTCGGCTCGCCTCGCAGCACTTCCAGGCGCGTGTGAACGTCCGCTCGGGCGCAGTCACGGGCAGCGACGTCGAGCGGGTGCTCGAGACCGCGAGCGCCCACGGCGTGAGCCCCGGCCGAGCCGTTCTGCACGCCCTGCCCACCGGCTACGCCCTGGACGGCCAGGGCGCGGTGATCGACCCGTCCGGCATGATCGGCGAGGCGCTCAGCGTCGACATGCACGTGGTCACCAGCGAGTTGGCCGCCGCCCGCAACGTGATGCTGGCGGTCGAGCATTGCCACCTCGGGGTCGAGGCGGTGATCGCCACGCCCTACGCGGCAGGCCTCTCGGCCCTGGTCGATGACGAGGCCGAGATGGGCGTCTGCGTGGTCGACATGGGCGGCGGCACCACCAGCGTCGGCGTGTTCTCGGGCGGCCACCTCGTCCACGTGGACGCCCTGGCGGTCGGCGGCCACCACGTCACCATGGACATCGCCCGCGGCCTCTCCACCCGCATGGCGGCGGCCGAGCGGCTGAAGACCCTCTACGGCTCGGCCCTCTCCACCCCCTCCGACGACCGCGACATGATCGCCGTGCACGGCGTCGGCGAGGACGAGGGCGAGGCGCCGGCCCACATCCCGCGTTCGCAGCTCGTGCGGATCATCAAGCCGCGCGTCGAGGAGGTGGTCGAGCTGGTGCGGGACCGCCTGCGTGACGCGGGCTTCGCCGCCCAGGCCGGGCGGCGCGTGGTCCTGACCGGCGGCGCCAGCCAGCTCGTCGGTCTGCCCGAGGTCGCCCGCCGCGTCCTCCAGGGCCAGGTGCGGATCGGGCGGCCCCTCGGCATCCGGGGACTGCCGGAAGCCGCCAAGGGGCCGGCCTTCTCGGCGGCGGTCGGCCTGCTCGTCTACCCGCAGGTGGCGCATGCCGAGCATTTCGAGCCGCGGGGGCACGGCGCCTTCGCGGCGACCGGAACCGACAACTACCTGAACCGGGTCGGCCGCTGGCTCCGGGACAGCTTCTAGAGTTTCGCATCCGCCCCACAGATGGGCGGGTCGAAGTGAATCCGGCGCCCCGGCGTCGCACGGAAAGCATAGTTAGCGAGAGGCTCGACACCATGGCCATCACACTCCAGGCGCCGGACATCCGGGAACTCAAGCCCCGCATCACCGTCTTCGGCGTCGGTGGCGCCGGCGGCAACGCCGTCAACAACATGATCGAGTCGGGCCTGCTCGGCTGCGAGTTCGTCGTGGCCAACACCGACGCCCAGGCGCTCACCTCCTCGAAAGCCGAGCGGGTGATCCAGATGGGCCTGGGCGTGACGCAGGGCCTCGGCGCCGGCTCGCACCCGGAGGTCGGCTCGGCCGCCGCCGACGAGGTGATCGACGAGATCCGCGACCAGCTGTCCGGCGCCCACATGTGCTTCATCACCGCCGGCATGGGCGGTGGCACCGGCACCGGCGCGGCCCCGGTCATCGCCCGCGCGGCCCGCGACATGGGCATCCTGACGGTCGGCGTCGTGACCAAGCCGTTCCAGTTCGAGGGCATGCGCCGCATGCGCACCGCCGAGTCCGGCATCCAGGAGCTGCAGGCCGCGGTCGACACGCTGATCGTGATCCCGAACCAGAACCTGTTCCGGGTCGCCAACGAGAAGACCACCTTCGCCGACGCCTTCGCGATGGCCGACCAGGTGCTCTACTCCGGCGTCGCCTGCATCACCGACCTGATGGTGAAGGAGGGCCTCATCAACCTCGACTTCGCCGACGTCCGGGCGATCATGCGCGGCATGGGCAAGGCCATGATGGGAACCGGCGAGGCGTCCGGCGAGAAGCGCGCCAACCGCGCCGCCGAGGCGGCCATCGCCAACCCGCTCCTCGACGACGTGTCGATGAAGGGCGCCCGCGGCCTGCTGATCTCGATCACGGGCGGCTCGGACCTCACCCTCTACGAACTTGACGAGGCCGCCACCCGCATCCGCGAGGAGGTCGACCAGGACGCCAACATCATCCTGGGCGCCACCTTCGACGAGAGCCTTGACGGCATCATCCGCGTGTCGGTGGTCGCGACCGGCATCGAGCCGCTGCTGATCTCGGCGAATTCGCCGAACAACCCGGCCATCGCCGAGACCGAGCAGCGCATCGCCGAGGTCGCGGAGCGCTTGCGCGCCGAGGCCCGCGCTCGCGCCTCCTCGCCAGTCCCGAGCATCCGCACCGAATCGGTCGCCCAGGCCCCCGCGCCGCAGCCCGCTGCCGAGATGCGGCACGAGCCACGGATCGAGAGCCGCATCGAGGCCGCCGCGCCGGTCACCCGCGACGACGTCGTGCTCGCCCCGGCCCAGGCGCGCGCCGCGGCGCCGTTCGTCCCGGCCCCCGCGCCGCAGCGGGCGGAGCCGGCCGCTGCCATCGAGGCCGGCCCGTTCGTCCCGCCGCGTCCCGCCGCCCCGACGGGCACGCCGCTCGCCCGCGCCCCCCGGATGCCGCAGATCCACGAGCTGCCGCCGATCGCCCAGACCCAGATCATGGCGAACCGCGCTGCCGAGGAGGCCGCTCCGGAATCCAAGCGGACCTCGCTGCTGCGCCGGCTCGCCACGGTGGGCTTCGGCGGTCGCCGCGAGGATATGGAGAGCGCCCCGGCGGCTCGGCCGGCGACTCCCGTCGCCCAGCCGCCGCATATGGGCCACCCCCAGATGGCCCAGCCTCACGTGCCGCCGGCGCCCCGCGCACCGGCCGCGCCCGCGGTGCCGCAATACCGCCCGGCGCAGGGCAACCTCGACGCGCAGGGCCGGGTCTCGCCGCAGTCCCGGATGATGGACGACGATCAGCTCGAGATCCCGGCCTTCCTTCGCCGCCAGGCGAACTGACCGGCGCGGATCTCGGACACGACAGCAGGGCCGGCGGGAAACCGCCGGCCCTCGCGCTGCAACAAAGCAACTCATGGTTGTTGCACCTGTCGAGACCGCTCCGCAGGTCGGCGCGCGGCGGGTGTCGAGGCCGTTCGCGTGGTGCATCCGCGCCACAGATCGGCCGCCGGTTAGTCACGCATTAACCAACCTTTAAGCCTTTGCTGCAGCAGGATTTTGCGGTCACGGATCGGTAAGCGTGTCTGTAACAGACCGTAAGAATCCGTGATTTGGCTGCCCTGTGCGGCGCAGCTATAGAAACCATGTGATCGAGACGACACGCATCAGGACACAACCTGATCGCGTGGGCTAGGGCATCAAGCAGCGGACGGATCAGTCAGTTTTCTCCTCACCCTCAGTCGGGGTGTCGGGATCTGGTCGCGCCCGGGGGCTAAGGAATGCGAACGCACAAACAGACGACCCTCAAAGGGCCGGCGACTCTCTCGGGCATCGGGGTCCACTCCGGCAATCCCGCAGAGATCACGATCCGACCCGCTCCAGCCAATCACGGCATCGCCTTCCTTCGCACCGGTACCACCCACGGCAATGACCGCCTGATCAAGGCGCATCACGCCCTCGTCTCCGCTACCGAACTCTGCACCGTCCTGGGTGATGTCGAGACCGGCGCCGTCGCCACCGTCGAGCACCTGATGTCCGCCCTGTACGGTCTGGGCGTCGACAATGCCCTGATCGAGATCGACGGCCCCGAGATGCCGATCCTCGACGGATCCGCGCTCCCCTTCGTCCAGGCGATCGACCAGGCCGGGATCGCCACCTGCGACACCCCGCGGCGCTGGCTCAAGATCCTCCGCCACGTGCGCATCGAGACCGGCACGTCCTTCGCGGAACTGCGCCCGATCGACCGCGGCTTCCGCGTCGACGTCGAGATCGACTTCGAGAGCCCGGTAATCGGCCGCTCCCGCAAGGCGATGGACCTGTCGCCCGCCGCCTATCGCCGCGAGATCGCCGGTGCCCGGACCTTCGGGATGATGCGGGACGTGGAGCGTTACTGGAAGGCGGGCTTCGCCCTCGGCGCCTCGCTGGAGAACACGGTGGCGGTCGGCGAGACCGCGGTGGTGAACCCGGAGGGCCTGCGCTTCCAGGACGAGTTCGTCCGCCACAAGATCCTCGACGCGATCGGCGATCTTTCGCTGGCCGGCCTGCCGATCCAGGGCGCCTACCGCTCCTATTGCGGCGGCCACCGGATGAATGTCGGGGTGCTCTCGGCCCTCTTCGCCGACCGGGCTAACTACGCCATCGTCGAGGCCCAGGGCTCGCGCCGCGAGACCGTGCTGGCCGAACTGGGCGTCGGCCTCAGCATCGCCGCCTTCGCGGGCGACCTGTAGAAAACCCTCTGTGACCGTTAGGACACAGCTGGCAACCGATCCTGGCGGCCGCAGCCTTGCCGCTTTCGTGCCCGAATCGAACGGCAGGATTTAACGGTCCGTGAACGGCGGGCACGGCCCGAGGCGGGCCGGATCCACCCACGCGATGGCATGACGGCGCGAAACAGCGCCGGTTCCGGGAAAGAGCGCCAGATGCCTGTCACCATTCGTCATCGCCGGGCGGCGGCCTTCGCGGCGCCCCTCGTGGCCCTCCTCGGCCTCGGCCTCGGCGGCTGCGACTTCGATCCGACCAGCATCTTCGCCGAGAAGTACAAGCCCGAAGTCGTTCCCGATGTTCCGGCCGACAAGCTGTACAGCGATGGCTTGGCCAAGCTCGAGGACAGCGACTACGAGGGCGCCGTCAAGAAATTCGACAGCCTGGACAAGCAGTACCAGTATTCGGAATGGTCCCGGAAGGCGCTGCTGATGACGGCCTACGCCAATTACGAGGGCCAGAAATACGACGACGCGATCAGCGCCTCGAAGCGCTACCTGCAGCGGCATCCGGCCAGCAAGGATGCCGCCTACGCGCAGTACCTGATGGCGATGTCGAACTATAAGCAGATCCCGGACGTCACCCGCGATCAGGAGCGATCCGAGAAAGCGCTCGCCGCTCTTCAGGAGCTGGTTCAGAAGTATCCGACCTCGGAATACGCCACGGACGCGAAGGCGAAGATCCAGATCACCCGCGATCAGCTCGCCGGCAAGGAGATGGAGATCGGGCGCTTCTACCTGGAGAAGCGCAATTTCCCGGCGGCGATCAACCGCTTCCGCGACGTGGTCGCCAAATACCAGACCACCCGCCACGCCGAGGAGGCGCTCGAGCGCCTGACCGAGGCCTATTGGGCGCTGGGCATCACCCAGGAGGCGCAGAACGCCGCCGCGGTGCTCGGCCACAACTTCCCGGAAAGCCCCTGGTACAAGGACGCGCACGCGCTCCTGGCTCAAGGCGGCCTTGAGCCCCGCGAGGAGAAGACCTCCTTCCTCTCGAAGATCTACCGCACGGTCACCGGCAAGACCGCCTCGGCCGAGTAAGCGTCTGGGTCCGCGCAGGGCCGGCCCACAAAACCATCGAGGCCCGGAGTCGCCGCTCCGGGCCTTTTCCATTGCGGCGCCCCTTGCGGCACACCGACTGAGCGGTGTGACGCATTTTTGGGGTGAATCCGCGCCGCAGCAGCCTTATGTCTGCGGTCCCATCCTGAGGAATCCCCGTCGCCGCATGCTGGCGCAGCTCGCGATCCGCGACATCGTCCTGATCGATAGGCTCGAACTGAATTTCCGATCGGGGCTCAGCGTCCTGACCGGAGAGACGGGCGCGGGCAAATCGATCCTGCTCGACGCCTTCGCCCTGGCGCTCGGCGGCCGCGGCGACGGCCGCTTGGTGCGCCACGGCGAGGCGCAGGGCGTCGTCACGGCGGTGTTCGATCTGCCCGTCGACCATCCCGCGCGCCGGATCGCGGCCGAGGCCGAGATCGACACCGAGGGCGAGCTGATCCTGCGCCGGACCCAGATGGCGGACGGCCGCACCCGCGCCTTCGTCAACGACCAGCCGGTGGGCGTGCAGGTCCTCCGGGCGATCGGCGCGGCCCTGGTGGAGATCCATGGGCAGCACGACGACCGGGCGCTCGCAGACCCCGCCTCGCACCGGGCGATCCTCGATGCCTTCGGTGGGCTTCACGCTCAGCTCGCCAAGGTCGCGGCTGCGTCGCGGGCCGTGAGGACGGCCCGCACCGAACTCGCCGAGCACCGCGCCCGCGTGGAGACGGCCCGCAAGGAGGCCGACTTCCTGCGCCATGCCGTGGAGGAACTCGCCGAACTCGCGCCGCTTCCCGGTGAGGAGGCCCAGCTCGCCGAGCGCCGCACGATCATGCAGCAATCCGAGAAGGTCGCGCGCGAGCTCAACGAAGCTCTGGAAGCGGTCGCCGGTCCTCATTCCGGCGTGTCGCATCTCTCCGCCGCCCTGCGTAAGCTGGAGCGCCGCGCCGCGCAGCTACCGGCTCTCGTGGAGCCGTGCGTGACGGCCCTCGACGCCGCGATGGTCGCCCTCGACGAGGCCCGTGCAATCCTCGACGCGGCGGTGGCCGAGACGGAGTTTGATCCCCGCGACCTGGAGCGCGTGGAGGAGCGGCTCTTCGCCCTGCGCGCCGCCTCGCGGAAATACGACGTTCCGGCCGACGACCTCGCGGCCCTGGCGCAGCGCTACGCCAACGACGTTGCGGCCATCGATGCCGGCGAGGCGGCTCTGGCCGGGCTCGCGCAGGCGCTCGCGGCGGCCGAGGCCGCCTATGCCGAGGCCGCTGAGAGGCTCAGTGCCGGGCGCCGCCGCGCAGCCAAGCAGCTCGACGCTGCCGTGAAGGCCGAGTTGCCGCCCCTCAAGCTGGAGCGGGCCCGGTTCATCACCGAGATCGTCACGGATCCGGAATCCCGCGATCCGGCCGGCACCGACCGGGTCGAGTTCTGGGCCCAGACCAATCCGGGGACCAAGCCCGGCCCGATGATGAAGGTCGCCTCGGGCGGTGAGCTGTCGCGCTTCATGCTGGCCCTCAAGGTGGTGCTGGCCGACAAGGGCTCCGCCCCGACCCTGATCTTCGACGAGATCGATACCGGAGTCGGCGGTGCGGTGGCGGATGCAATCGGGATGCGGCTCGCCCGGCTGGCAGCGACCGTGCAGGTGGTCGCGGTGACCCATGCCCCCCAGGTCGCCGCCCGCGCCGAGACGCATTTCCTGATCGCCAAGGCGCCGGTGAAAGGAGCCGGCCGCGTTGCCACCCGCGTGGCGAGCCTGCCGGTCGCCGAGCGCCGAGAGGAGATCGCCCGGATGCTGGCGGGCGCCATCGTCACCGACGAGGCCCGCGCGGCCGCGGCACGGCTCCTCCAGGGCGCCGATGCATAATCTGCCGGCAACCTTAACCATTGGTTGCATGCAACGATTCGTTAACCATTCATAGTGAGAGTGCCTCCATCCCGGTGCCGCGGCAGGTTTGGGCGGTCGAAGGGCGGGAGGGAGCCATGAAGCCGTCACTCGTCGAGTCCGATGCGCACCTGCCTGCGGGACGACCGCTGAAGCGCGCGGTCGACACCCGCCAGCTCGGCCTCACCCTCCGCACGGTCTACGAGGGCAGCGTCGACACGCAGCCGATCACCGACACCCACGTGGAGCTGCTCCTGCGCCTGCGCCAGAAGGAGCGGGAGTTGCGCCGGGCGATCTGACCCGGCCCCGCGCCGCTACCAGCGGCGCGCGCCCGGCCGTCGCCGGTACTCGGCAGCCCGAATCAGCGTCAGCACGCGGTCGAGGCTGACCAGCAATTCCGCCTCCTCGCACCGCGCCGCGCTGGCGGCAGCCGGATCGGCGCTGAATTTCTGACGCGCCTGTGCCAGCGTCAGCGCACGCTCCACAGCTTCCCGCTCCGCGTGCAGGGCCAACCAGGCCGGATCGGCTTCCGCCGCTGTATCGACCTCCTCGCCGCCCACGATTCCGATATCCTTCCATCGCCGTTGCCGAAGAGGAACGCGCGAGATCCCGGAACCGTGCCGCGGGAACCGCGGCGCGATGTCATGCCGGTGTCATCTACCTGTCGTAACCGCCCGTCCATCGGGCGGCCGGCGCTGGGTCTCTTCGGAAGATCGGCCGCAGAGCTCTGCCGCGGGCATGGGCTTGCCGGCAGCGCAGCGCAGGCTCTTGCCCGACGGCAACGGAGAATCCCTTGAGACCCTTCGCTTACGCGCTCGCCGTCGGCCTCGCGACGGTTCAGCTGGCGTCCGCGGCGCTCGCCGCCGATATCACCGGCGCCGGGGCCACGTTCCCCTTCCCGGTCTATTCCAAGTGGGCCGAGGCCTATCGCAAGGAGACCGGCGCGGGCCTCAACTATCAGTCGATCGGCTCCGGCGGCGGCATCAAGCAGATCCAGGCCAAGACGGTCGATTTCGGCGCTACCGACGCGCCCCTGAAGCCCGAGCAGCTTGCCAAGGACGGCCTCGTCCAGTTCCCGACCGTCATGGGCGGCGTCGTGCCGGTGGTGAACATTCCCGGGATCGAGCCGGGCAAGCTCAAGCTCACGGGCGACGTGCTGGCCGACATCTACGCCGGCAAGATCGCGAAGTGGAGCGATCCTCGGATCGCCAAGCTCAATGACGGGCTGAAGCTCCCCGACGCGAACATCACCCCGGTCTACCGCTCCGATGCGTCGGGCACGACCAACATCTTCACCACCTACCTGGCTCAGGTCTCCGAGACCTGGAAGAAGGAATACGGTGCGGCCACGACGATCTCCTGGCCGGTGGGTCAGGGCGGCAAGGGCAACGAGGGCGTCACCGCCACCGTGAAGCAGGTTCCGAACGCGGTCGGCTACGTCGAGTCCGCCTACGCCAAGCAGAACAAGCTCTCCTACGCCCTCCTGCAGAACAAGGCCGGCAAGTATCCGCAGCCCGACGACAAGGCGTTCCAGGCCGCGGCGGCGAGCGCCGATTGGAAGTCGACCCCGGGCTTCGGCATCTCGCTGACCAATCAGCCGGGTGAGGATGCGTGGCCGATCACGGCGGCGACCTTCATCCTGGTCCACAAGGATGCCGCGGATCCGGCCAAGGCCGCCGATGTGCTCAAGTTCTTCGACTGGGCCTACAAGAATGGCGACAAGCTTGCCACCGACCTCGACTATGTCCCGCTGCCGGACAACGTCGTCGATCTGATCCACCAGGAGTGGAAGGACGTGAAGGGCAAGGACGGTAAGTCTGTCTTCAACATGTGAGCGTGGCCGCGAGGAGGTGAGAACCTCCTCCCTCGCTTCCGGGAACGCAGCGCGCTACCACGCCCCCCTTCGCAGAGAATCGCGGATGCCCGCTTTGACAGAATCGATCGCCCTCGGCCGAACGCGTGGTGCAACGGCGCGGAAGGCGCCGAGCCGGAGCCTCGACACCGTTTTCCGGAGCTGCTCCTACGGCGCCGCGCTGCTGGTTCTCCTCGTCCTCGCCGGAATCCTCGGCTCGATCCTCTACGGCGGCTGGCCGGCCTTCCGCGAGTTCGGCTTCGGCTTCCTCACATCCAGTGCCTGGAATGTCGGGACCGAGCAGTACGGCGCCCTGGTGGCGGTGATCGGGACCGTCGCCTCCGCCTTCCTGGCGCTGCTGATCGGCGTCCCCGTCTCCCTCGGGATCGCGGTCTATCTCACCCAGCTCTGCCCGGGCTGGGCGCGCAAGCCGGTCGCCATGACGATCGAGCTGCTCGCCGCCGTGCCGAGCATCATCTACGGCATGTGGGGCCTGTTCGTGTTCGCGCCGCTGTTCGCGCGCTACGTCCAGATGCCGGTCTCGAACCTCGTCGAGGGCATGCCGATCATCGGCACGCTGTTCTATGCCCGGGTTCCCTCGGGCGTCGGCGTGTTCACCGCCGGGATCATCCTGGCGATCATGATCGTGCCGTTCATCGCCTCGATCGCCCGCGACATGCTCGACCAGATTCCCACGGTCCTGCGCGAGAGCGCCTACGGCATCGGCTGCACCACCTGGGAGGTGGTGCGTCACGTGCTGGTGCCGCAGGCCGCGGTGTCGATCATCGGTGCGATCATGCTCGGCCTCGGCCGCGCGCTGGGCGAGACGATGGCGGTGACCTTCGTGATCGGCAACGCCAACCGCCTCTCGGCCTCGATCTTCGACCCGAGTTCGACCATCGCGTCGCGCATCGCCAACGAGTTCAACGAGGCGGACGGCCTCCAGCTCAACGCGCTGATGGCCTTGGGCTGCATCCTGTTCGTGATCACCTTCGTGGTGCTCATCATTGCCCGGTTGCTGACGCGCCGCGTCCAGGCCGCCTGAGGAGCACGCGCGATGGATGCCTCCCCCATGATGACCGCGACCGCTCCGCGCCGCTCCGGCCGGGTTCGTCAGGGCCGCCGCATCGCCGACCGCGCCCTGCGTGTCGCCTGCTCCGGCGCGACGCTGGTGGGCGCCCTGGTCCTCGGCTCGATCCTGGTGATGCTGATCGTCCAGGGCGTGCGCGGCTTCACGCCGACCCTGTTCACCAACCCGACACCGGGCCCCGGCTCCGAGGGCGGGGGCATCGCCAACGCCATCCTGGGCAGCCTCGTCCTGACCGGGATCGGCATCCTGATCGCCACGCCGGTCGGCGTGATGGCCGGGACGTACCTTGCCGAGTACGGGCGCGGCTCGAAGCTGGCGGCGCTGATCCGCTTCCTGAACGATATCCTGCTCTCGGCGCCCTCGATCCTGATCGGCCTCTTCGTCTACACGCTGATGGTGCGGCCGATGGGGACCTATTCGGGCTGGGCCGGCGGCGTGGCGCTCGCGATCATCGCGGTTCCGGTGATCGTGCGCACCACCGAGGACATGCTGCGCCTCGTTCCCGGCACCCTGCGGGAGGCCGGCGCGGCCCTCGGGGCGCCGCCCTCGACGGTGATCATGAGCGTGACGTGGCGGGCGGCCTCGGCCGGCATCGTGACCGGCATCATCCTGGCGCTCGCCCGCATCGCCGGCGAGACGGCGCCGCTGCTGTTCACCGCGCTCAACAACAATTCCTGGTTCTCCGCCAACCTGATGGGCGGCGTCGCGAACCTGCCGGTGATGATCTACCAGTTCGCCCTCTCGCCCTACCCGAACTGGCAGGGCCTCGCCTGGGCGGGCGCGCTCCTGATCACCGCGGCCATCCTGGCGCTGTCGATCATCGCGCGCCTCGTGATCAAGCCGCAGACCTCGCGCTGAGACCCCTTTCGAGGACACGACGATGAACGCCGCCTCCGCGATCCCCACGGTCGAGCTGAACCGCAACCGCGCCGACGAGGGCGGCCCCGTGCGGATCGCCGTGAAGGACCTGAACTTCTACTACGGCAGCTTCCACGGGCTGAAGGACGTCAACCTCAACTTCCACGACCGGCAGGTCACGGCGCTGATCGGACCCTCCGGCTGCGGGAAGTCGACCCTGCTGCGCTGCTTCAACCGGATCTACAGCCTCTACCCGGAGCAGCGGGCGGAGGGCGAGATCCTGCTCGACGGCGAGAACATCCTCAGCCCGTCCATCGACCTGAACGAGCTGCGCTCGCGCATCGGCATGGTGTTCCAGAAGCCGACGCCATTCCCGATGTCGATCTACGACAACGTCGCCTTCGGCCTGCGCCTCTACGAGAAGCTGCCAAAATCCGAGCTGGACGGCCGGATCGAGGAATCCCTGCGCAAGGCCGCCCTGTGGGACGAGGTGAAGGACAAGCTTCGGCAGCAGGGGACCGGCCTGTCCGGCGGTCAGCAGCAGCGCCTGTGCATCGCCCGGACGGTGGCGCAGAAACCGGAGGTGATCCTGTTCGACGAGCCGACCTCGGCCCTCGACCCGATCTCCACCGGACGCATCGAGGAGCTGATCGAGCAACTGCGCGACGAGTTCACCATCGTGATCGTCACCCACAACATGCAGCAGGCGGCACGCATCTCGCAGTTCACCGCCTTCATGTATCTGGGGCAGCTCGTCGAGTTCGGTCCGACCAATCGGATGTTCATGAACCCGACGGAACGCCGCACGCAGGACTACATCACCGGCCGCTTCGGCTAGTCTGTCCGGGAGATCCCGGGACCTGGCGGCCAGCGCGCCGGAAAGCCCCAGCAAGCCACCCCGGCGCGCCGTTCCCGGGACCCCATCGAAGGATCCACCATGCCCGGCCATATCGTCACCTCCTACGACACCGACCTGGAGAACCTCCGTCGCTCGATCTCGGAGATGGGCGGCGTGGCCGAGAAGATGACCGCGGAGGCGACCGACGCCCTCGTGCGCCGGGACGACACGCTCGCCCAGGCGGTGATCCTCGCCGACAAGCGCCTCGACGCGCTGCAGCGGGACATCGAGGAGCGCGCGGTCCTGCTGATCGCCCGGCGCCAGCCCCTCGCGATCGACCTGCGCGAGACCATCTCGGCGATCCGCGTCTCCGGCGATCTCGAGCGGATCGGCGACCTCGCCAAGAACGTCGCCAAGCGCGTGGTGGCGATCTCCGACCAGGCGCCGGCCCAAAAGATCGTGCTCGGCGTGCGCCACATGAGCGACCTCGCCGAGGGCCAGCTCAAGGACGTGCTCGACGCCTATGCGAGCCGCGACGTCCAGGCGGCCCACGACGTCTGGGAGCGCGACGGCGAGATCGACGCCCTGTACAATTCCCTGTTCCGCGAGCTCCTGACCTACATGATGGAGGATCCGCGCAACATCTCGTTCTGCACGCATCTGCTGTTCTGCGCCAAGAACGTCGAGCGCATCGGCGACCACACCACCAACATCGCCGAGACGATCCACTATCTCGCCACCGGCGAAACCCTGGCGGGCGACCGGCCCAAGAACGATGCGTCGAACTATGTGACGGTGGACGGTGTCCAGGCTCCGTGAGCGCCCGGCCCCGGCCCCGGCGCCGCACGGCGCGCGCCTTCCCGCCGGGCGCGGCCGGGGTGACCGTGCGTGTGGGTTGAGGCGCGGCGGCGCCTCCTGCAGCATCCGCCGGACCGCCGGTAGAACGGATCTTCGAACGTGAGCATGCAAGTCCTGATCGTCGAGGACGAGGAGGCGCTGACCACGCTGCTGCGCTACAACCTGGAGGCCGAGGGTTTCCTGGTGGATTCGGCGGCGCGCGGCGACGATGCCGAACTGCTCCTGGCGGAGCGGATCCCGGACCTCGTCCTGCTCGACTGGATGCTACCCGGCCTCTCGGGGATCGAGCTGTGCCGCCGAATCCGGGCGCGCCGCGAGACCGAGCGGCTGCCGGTGATCATGCTCACCGCCCGGGGCGAGGAGGGCGACCGGGTCCGCGGTCTCGGCACCGGCGCCGACGACTACATCGTCAAGCCGTTTTCCGTGCCGGAACTGCTCGCCCGGATCCGCGCGCTGCTGCGTCGGGCCAAGCCCGCCCATGTCTCGGATCGGCTGGCGGCGGGCGACCTGGAACTCGACCGGACCGGCCACCGCGTCCGGCGCGGCGGCGAAGAGCTGCATCTGGGCCCCACAGAGTTCCGGCTCCTGGAATTCCTGATGCTGGCGCCCGGCCGGGTCTTCTCCCGCGAGCAGCTTCTCGACGGGGTCTGGGGGCACGACGTCTACATCGACGAGCGCACCGTCGACGTCCATGTCGGGCGGCTGCGCAAGGCGCTGAACGGCCCGCGCCAAGCCGATCCGATCCGCACGGTTCGCGGCTCGGGCTATGCCTTCGACGAGACCTTCTCGCTGGAAGCCTGAGGCGGGATCGAAGCGTACCGGAACGAGGATCGGTCGGCCGCAGCCTCGGTACGCGCGCGGTGCCGTGCCGCTCGGCCATACGACGTCGGCGGGTGCGGCGCCGCCGGATTGCGTCGCTCCGCTCGCAAGGACGGCGGGCCGGGCGTTTCGACGCGCATGCGGCTTCAGGACCCTCTCGACCTTTCAGCGAGCCAGCGCAGCGCTCCGGCCGGACACGGCTGGCACCGCCTCCAGCGCCGCCAGAACCGTCCCCTCGGTGAGGATCTGCGGGAGAACCTGGGGTTCCCCGGTTCCGGTGTAGAGCAGGTAGAGCGGGACGCCGCTGCGCCCGTGCTTCTCCAGGAGGCGGGTGATCTCGGGATTCTGGTTGGTCCAGTCGCCTTTCATGTAGGTCACGCCGCGCTCGGCCATCGCGGCGCGCACCGCCCTGGTGTTGAGCGAGGTCGCCTCGTTCACCGCGCAGGTGATGCACCACGCGGCCGTCATGTCGATGAAGACGGGGCGATGCGCGTCGACCAGGGCGTCGAGGCGCGCCTGGGTGAACGGCTCGACCCCGTCGGCGGCGGCCTGCGCCGACGACGGCACGGCGCGGTCCCGCGGCAGGGTCACCGCAAGGGCGGCTACGGCGATCAGCGCGAGAGCCGCGGCGGCCTGCGAGACCCGGCCGACCTTGGGCGCGGCGGCGCGGCCATGCTCCCAGGCCCAAGCGGCGAAGCCCACCAGCACCAGGCCGATCAGCGCCGCCAGCAGGCCGCGCGGATCCACCTGCTGCGCCAGCACCCAGATCAGCCACGCCACGGTGGCGTAGACCGGGAAGGCGAGGACCTGCTTCAGGGTCTCCATCCAGGCGCCCGGCCGAGGCAGCGCACGCAGGGCCCGCGGCCAGAGGGTGAGCACCAGGAAGGGTAGGGCGAGGCCGAAGCCAAGGCTCGCGAAGACGGCGAGCGCGACGCCGGCGCTCTGGGTCAGCGCGAAGCCCACAGCCGAGCCCATGAGCGGCGCCGTGCAGGGCGTCGCCACCAGGGTCGCGAGCACGCCCGTGAAGAACGAGCCGCTCAGGCCGGCACGGTGGGTGAGGCCGTCGCCAAGGCCGGCGAGACGGCCGCCGACATGGACTGCACCCGACAGGCTCAGGCCCATCGCGAACAGCAGATAGGCGAGCCCCGCCACCATGGCGGGCGATTGCAGCTGGAACCCCCAGCCGATCGCAGCCCCGCCGCCCTTCAGGGCGATCAACAGCGCGGCAAGACCCAGGAAGCTCACCAGAACGCCCGCCGTATAGGCGAGGCCGTGCATCCGCAGCCGGGCCGGCCCCTCGCCGGCATGCCGCACGAGGCTCAGCACCTTGATGGACAAAACCGGGAAGACGCAGGGCATCAGGTTGAGGATCAGCCCGCCCAGGAAGGCGAAGACCGCGGCGGTCGCGAGGGTCAACGCGTCGAAGTCGGCGGCGACCGGCGGGGCTGCGACCGGACTCGGAGCGCTCGGGGCCGCCGCGGCGGCCGGGAGCACGGGCTCGTCCCCATACGCGAAGGCGAGGCGGCGGCTTCCGGCGGTGCCGACCTCGTCGAGCGTCAGGACGCCCGGGAGTGTGGCGGGAGCCGGATCGGTCGGGCTGCTCCGCCCGACGGTCAGGTGCAGGCCGGTCTCGTCGACGGACATTACCTGTGCGGCGGCGTTGTCGATCGCCGTCTCGGCATAGGGAAAATACGCGGCGTTCCGGATCGTGTCGGCCTTGAGACCGGTCGCGGCGAAATCGAGGCGCAGGGTGTCGCCCTGGCTCGACAGGCGCAGGGGCCAGAGCGCCGGCACGGGCAGCGCGGCACGGGCGCGCGCGAACAGAGCGGCGTTGGCCGGGTCCGGCTCGGCCTTGCCCACCGGCAGGGTGAGAGCGAGATCGGCCGAACCCGGGACGCACTCGGTCTCGCAGACGAGATAGGTCAGCTTCGCCTGGATCTGCACGGGATCGGCCGGGTCGAGGCTCGGCGGCGGCGTCACGGGCACGAGGAGCGTGACCTCGCCCTCGTAACCGTAATTCATGAGCGTCGCGATCGGGATGCGCTCCGGCGCCGGCCACCGGATCGCGCCGGCGTTGAAGCCGGCCGGCAGGGTCCAGGTCACCTCCGGGGGCAGGCCGGAATCGCCCGGATTGCGCCAGTAGACGTGCCAGCCCGGCTTGATCTGCATCCGCACCGCCAGCGTGAAAGGCTGCGCGCCAGAAACCGCCGCAGGCTCCGCCACGAGGCTCGCCCGCACGAGGTCCGGCGGCGTACGGAAGCCTTGCAGGAGACCTTGCGCCGCAGCGGCCGAGAGGCTCGCGGCGAAGGCCAGGATCAGAATGGCGAGACGGCGGATCATACTGTCCCTTCGCGCGCAGGACGGTCGCGGTTTCATGCGCGGCGTGTCCGGTCCGGGGCGGGCATTTTCATGGTCCCGCGTCTTACCACGGGACGCGTCCGGGGTCCTGCGCCGGGGACTTAAGCGTCAAGCGGTGCCGTCGCCCGCTCCAGCCAGTCGCGCGTCCCGGCATCGAGCCCGGACGCCAGGGCCTCGCATACCCGGGCATGATACGCGTCGATCCAGGCGCGCTCCTCCGGTTCGAGCAGGTCCGGCTCGATCAGCCGCCGGTCGTAGGGGGCGAGCGTCAACGTCTCGAAGCCGAGCATCGGGCGCTCGCCGCCCTCGATCGCGCGGGGCTCGACCAAGACAAGGTTCTCGATCCGGATGCCGTAGGCGCCGCGGGCGTAATAGCCGGGCTCGTTCGACAGGATCATGCCGGGCTCCAGCGCCACCGTGCCGGTCTTGGCGATCCGCTGTGGCCCCTCGTGCACAGACAGGAAGGCGCCGACGCCGTGGCCAGTGCCGTGATCGAAGTCGAGGCCCGCCTGCCAGAGCGGTGCCCGTGCGAAGGCGTCGATCTGTGCGCCGGTCGTGCCGACCGGGAACACCGCCCGGGCGATAGCGACATGTCCCTTCAGCACCCGTGTGAAGCGGTCGCGCATTTCAGCGCTCGGCGCACCCACCGCGACCGTGCGGGTAATGTCGGTGGTGCCGTCTGGATATTGCGCACCGGAATCGATCAGGAACAGCTCGCCGGTCTGGACCGCCCGGTCGGTGGTGCGGCTGACCCGGTAATGGACGATCGCCCCGTTCGGCCCGGATCCCGAGATCGTCGGGAACGACACCTCGCGCAGATCGCCGCCCGCGGCCCGGAAATCCTCGAGCGCCTCGACGGCGGCGATCTCGGTGAGGCCACCGCCGAGGGCGGCGCCATCGAGCCAAGCGAGGAAGCGCACGACACTCGCCCCATCACGGATATGGGCGGCGCGCGCGCCCGCGATCTCGGCGGCGTTCTTGACCGCCTTCATGCCGGTGATCGGATCCTTGCCGACATCGGCGGTGCCGCCGGCAGCTTCGATCTTCTCCTTCAGGGCGACTGCACCGGTGGCCGCATCGAGGCGGACGCGCACGCCGGCCAGGGATGCCAGCCCGTCGTCCAGCTCTGCCCGGGGCAGAATCTCGGCGATCGGAGCGAGCACCGCGCGCAGGGCCGGATCGACGTTCGGCGAGACGAGGAACAGTCGCGCCAGCCCCGCGCGCGGCAGGATGGCGTAGCCCAGCGCCAGCGGCGTATGCGCGACATCGGAGCCGCGCAGGTTGAAGGCCCAGGCGAGATTGTGCGGGTCCGAGATCACCAGGGCATCGCAGCCGCCTTCGGCGAGGGCTGCCCGGACCCGGCCGAGCTTGTCGGCGGATGCCTCGCCGCACAGCGTGTCTGGATGGACCACCACGGGTCCAGCGGGCGGCCGCGGGCGGCCGGCCCAGACCGCGTCGACGAGGTTCGGCACCGCCCGCACCGCGCCGCCGGCCCGGGTCACGACCCGCTCCAGGCGCGCCAGACTATCCGGCGTATGCAGCCAGGGATCGTAACCCAGCACCTGATCCCGCCTGAGGTTGGCGGCGATCCAGGCCTCCGGCGTCGACTCGGCCAGCGGCACCACCGCGAGGATTCCGGTATCGACCTGCTCGGGCGCCTGCAGGGTGTAGCGCCCGTCGACGACCAGCGCCGCGGATTCCATCAGGATCACGGCCGTCCCGGCCGAGCCGGTGAAGCCGGTGAGCCAGGCCAGACGCTCGGCATCGGCCGGAACGTATTCGGATTGATGCTCATCGGCCCGCGGCACGACAAAGCCGTCGAGCCCGTTCTCGCGCAGAGCGGCCCGCAGGGCCTCGATCCGCTCCGCGCCCTTCCGGTGGCTCGGGTCCTCGAAGCTCTGGAAGCGCGGCCGCGGCCGGGACGGGCTGGTCTCTGTCATGCGTCGAGCCTAGCGCCCGCCGCTCACGCGTCGCAACACCCCACCCGCACGACGAGGGGCAGGATGCGGTGGTTAAAGATCGTCAACAATCTTATCACGCCGCCGGATTTGGCCTATTCCTCGGACATGCCACGCCGCGTTTACTACCGGATCAGCGACAGACCCGATGGCCGCTTCGACGCCGTCGTGACGATCGAGCCCGACACGGTGATCCGCCGCGACGGATTCGACTCGCTCGCCGAACTTGAGGAATGGATCGACGGTCTGCGCGTGCTGATGGCGGCGCTCGGCGCGCCGGTGGCGCAGGGAGAGCCGGCGGGATCGTCGAATCCGGAGAAACCGGTCGGGCCGAGCCGGCCGGGTCGGCTGCGCACCGCGCGCTGATCAGGCGTCGGTCATCGGCAGGTCCGGAGCCCGCTCGCTGGGCGCGCCGTCATACCCTTCCAGCCACGCCTTGCGGGCTGCCGAATTGGCCGGATAGGGACAGGCATCCTTCGGACGTCCCTGCGCCCGGGCGCGGGCACCCTCGGCGATGGGGTCCGCGGGCGGATCGTGGAGCGACCTCTGGCTCATGACCGGATAACGCGCCGGCGGGCGGGCGGTTCGGAGCGGCTCAGCGCCGCGGGCGTCGGGCCGCGCCGCCACGCATCAGCACCACGGCAACCCACCCCTCGATGACGCCGCGGCGCACCAGCGAGAAGCCCTGCAGGCGGTAGGCCGAGAGGACGCCGGGCACGTCGCGCTCGATCAGGCCCGACAGGACCAGCACGCCCTCGGCGGCGACCACCCGCGACAGGGTCGGCGCGAGAAGCCTCAGCGGCCGGGCCAGGATATTGGCGAAGACGAGATCGAAATGGCGCGGCCGGTCGGCGAGGCGGTGGCGCACCCCCGGCCCCTCGTAGAGCTTGAGATAGGGTCCGAGCCCGTTGGCCCGGGCATTCTCGCGCGCCGTGCGCACGGCCTCCGCGTCGAGGTCGCCGGCCACCACGGGCTGCCGCAGCGCCTTGGCGGCCGCAAAGGCGAGGATTCCGGTTCCGGTGCCGACATCGAGGATATGGGCCGGGCGCCGGCGCTTGAGTTCCGAGACCAGAGCCCGGAGACAGCCCAGCGTCGTGCCGTGATGGCCGGTGCCGAAGGCCAGCGCCGCCTCGATCTCGATGGACAGATCGTTGCTTCGCACGGCGTCGCGGTCGTGCGACCCGTGCACGACGAAGCGCCCCGCCCGGACCGGCTTCAGCCCCTCGAGCGACGCGCGCACCCAATCCTGCTGCGCGATCGTGCGGAACTCGGCCGCGTCGGCCGCGTCGCCGATCACCGGCCGGATCAGCGCGCGGACGTAATCCTCGTCGGGCTCATCCGCGAAATAGGCCTCGAGGCGCCATGTGCGCCCGTCCTCGTCCTCGAACGCCGCCACCGCGGTCTGGGTGGGGTCGAACATCTCGCCCAGGAGATCGGTCATCGCGCGGGCCGAGCGTTCGTCGGTCAGCAGGCGCAGGACATGGGACGGGCGGTGGGGCGGCAGGCCTTCGAGCATGGTTCCGGGCTGTAACGCCGAGGCGCGCCGCAGCCCAGGGGCTGGTGCGAAAAAAAACCGGGCTCGATGGAGCGGGGAGGCTCGCCGACGTGCCGTCCCGCCCTTTGTGGCCGGGCAGACACAAGCGCCAATACTTATCTTTTCCACGTCCTAAATCAGTACCAAGGGCCAGCCTGTGTGCTTAAACAATCTCGGCTTCCTCGAGGCCAGACCCTTAACTCAGGCGCGCCGCACTTCGTGAAGCGGCGCGCCGGTTTTGACAGACAATCGCACCCCTATGATCTCGCCCCTCCTGATCAGCGTCTTCTTCGCGGTGGTCACCACCGCCGCGGCCACGCTGTGGGCGCTGCTGGTCGCGGATGGCATGAGCGGCCTCCCGGAAGGGCGCTCACCCGAGCGGCACGATATCCGGACTTGGTAGGCCCCATATCCCGATTCGCACTTGGAACCGCCCAGAAATGCGGCAGGATGTTCGCCCGTTGACCACGTCCTCCACCATTGCGGTGGAACCCGGCGCAACGACCCGCGTTTTTGCCAGCTTTTTACGTGAATCACGATTGAGCAGGGTGCGTACAGCGTGACCAAGTCCCGGCGTTCCGGCCCCCGCGGGCCCGTGGTCGTCACCGGTACGGCCGTGCAGGCCCGGCCGCGCGAACGGATTTTCGGCGGTCCCGCACCGGACGGGCCGCTCCCCGGCCATCTCCTGGTTCTCCTGAGCCGCCTGCACCGGGCGGAAGCCGAGCCGAAGGACGGTCCCGAAGCCAAGCTCGGCTGACGTGAACAAGTCTGCTCGGTCCCACGCCAGCGACTGGCCCTTGGCCGGTGGCTGCCGGGCTCGTATGATCTCCGTCGTTCCCCGCCGTATATAGCGGGTCGCGACGGGGAGAACCCATTCATGCGTCTGACGCGACGGATCCTCGCTGCGCTTTTCCTCGCGTCGCTCGCGCTTGCCCCTCTCAACCGCGCCGCGCGGGCGGACGAGCCCATCGTGGTGTTCGCGGCCGCAAGCCTCAAGAACGCACTGGACGATGCCGCCACCGCCTGGACCAGGGCGACCGGCAAGACCGCGCGGATCTCCTATGCCGGCTCGAACGCCCTCGCCAAGCAGATCGAGGCGGGCGCGCCGGCGGACCTGTTCATCTCGGCCGACCACGCCTGGATGGACTACGTCGACCGGGCCGGGCTGCTGAAGGCAGGCTCGCGCTTCGATCTCCTGCGCAACGCCCTGGTGCTGATCGCCCCCGGGCCGAAAGACAGTAGCGCGGATCCGCAGGTCGCCCTGGCACCGAATCTCGGCAGCACGCTGACGCGCATCCTCGGCGGCGGCCGCCTGGCGATGGCGACGATCGACGCCGTCCCGGCCGGCAAGTACGGCAAGGCGGCCCTGGAGAAGCTCGGCGCCTGGGAGGCCGTGAAGGGACAGGTCGCCCAGGCCGAGAACGTGCGCGCCGCCTTGCTGCTCGTCGCTCGGGGCGAAGCGCCGCTCGGCATCGTCTACGCCACCGATGCGGCCGCCGAGCCGAGCGTGCACGTGCTGGCGACCTTTCCGGCCGACAGCCACCCGTCGATCGTCTATCCGGCGGCCATGACCAAGGAATCGCGCAATCCGGATGCAGGCACCCTGCTCACCTACCTGCGCGGCCCGGATGCGCGGGGCTTCTTCGAGCGCCAGGGCTTCACGGTGGTCGCGCAGCCCGGCGCCAGCCAGTAGCGGCGCGCCAATCCCTTGCTCGGCCTGACTCCGGAGGAATGGACCGCCGTCGGCCTGAGCCTTCGGGTAGCCACGGTGGCCACGCTCGCGAGCCTCGTGCCCGGCCTCGCCGTGGCCTGGCTGCTCGCGCGCCGTCGCTTTCCAGGCCGCGCTCTGCTCGACGGACTGGTCCACCTGCCGCTGATCCTGCCCCCGGTGGTCACCGGCTACCTGCTGCTGCTGGCCTTCGGCCGCCGGGGTCTGCTCGGCGCCCCCCTCGCCGAGATCGGCGTGGTCTTTTCCTTCCGCTGGACGGGGGCGGCGCTCGCCTGCGCGGTGATGGGGTTCCCGCTCATGGTGCGGGCGATGCGGCTGTCGATTGAGGCGGTGGACCGGCGGCTGGAGCAGGCGGCCGGGACGCTGGGCGCGCATCCCGTCGCGGTGTTCCTGACGATCACGCTGCCGCTCAGCCTGCCCGGCTGCCTCGCGGGAGCCGTGCTGGCCTTCGCCAAGGCGATGGGCGAGTTCGGCGCGACCATCACCTTCGTGTCGAACATCCCGGGCGAGACCCAGACGCTGCCGTCGGCGATCTACACGCTGACGCAGGTTCCGGGCGGGGAAGGGCCGGCCCTGCGCCTCACCCTGATCTCGATCGCGCTGTCGGTCACGGCCCTGCTGGTCTCGGAAGTCCTGGCCACGCGGGTCGGGCGACGGCTGGGGGCCGGCTGAATGGCCGACGCCCCGAAGCGGAAGACCCGCTCAGGCATACGCGTAGGGGCCGCCCTGCTGCAGCGCCCTCTGATAGGCCGGACGGGCGTGGATGCGTGCGAGCCAGTCCCTCACGCGCGGGCCCGCGCCCGTGCCCCGCGCCGCGAAGGCCTCCAGCGGGAAGCTCATCAGGATGTCGGCCGCGGTGAAGTCGGCGCCGCAGAAATACGGCTGGCCGGCGAGTTCCGTCTCCCAGAAGGCCGCATGCCGGCGCAGATCCGGATCGACGAACCCCCGCACCACCGTGTCGGCGATGCGGCGGACGAGGGGACGAAGCGACCACGGGCTGCTTGGCGCCAGCCGCCCGAAGACCAGCTTCAGCAGCAGCGGCGGCATCGCCGAGCCTTCCGCGTAATGCGACCAGTAGACGTAGCGCCGTCGGGCCTCCGACCCGTGTTCGGGCACCAGCCGCTCGCTGGCCAGGCCCGTGAGATAGGCGACGATCGCGCCGGTCTCCGCGACCACCGTCGCGCCGTCGGTGATCACCGGCGCCTTGCCGAGCGGGTGCACGGCCACGAGTTCGGGGGGCGCGCGCAGAGTCCGGGGATCGCGGGCATAGCGCGTCACACGGTAGGGCAGCCCGAGTTCCTCCAGCAGCCAGAGCACGCGCTGCGAGCGGCTGTTCTCAAGGTGGTGGACCGTGATCATCGCGGGCAAGTCCGGGCCGGCGCCGGGACGCGCCGGGGCCCCTGTTACCCGAGTCCCGCCACGTGAGCATCCAGGTCAATGTCCAGCTCCGGCGCGGCGCCTTCGCGCTCGACGCCACCTTCGAGGCGGGGTCTGGGCTCACCGCCCTGTTCGGGCGCTCCGGCTCCGGAAAGACCACGCTGATCGACCTGATCGCCGGCCTCGCCCGGCCGGACCGGGGCCGGATCGTTGCCGGGGGGGCTCCGTGGGTCGACACCGCGACCGGGCTGATCCTGCCGCCGCATCGGCGGCAGGTCGGCGTGGTGTTCCAGGATGCACGGTTGTTCCCGCATCTCAGCGTCCGGAGCAATCTCGGCTACGGCCGCGTCTTCGCGCGGCGCCGTGCCGATCCCGCGGCCTTCTCGGCGGTGACGGGGATGCTCGGCATCGACCATCTCCTCGAGCGGCGACCTGCAGGCCTCTCGGGGGGTGAGCGCCAACGGGTGGCGATCGGGCGGGCGCTATTGGCCAAGCCGCGCCTGCTTCTGATGGACGAGCCCCTCGCGGCCCTGGACGAGGCCCGCAAGGCCGAGATCCTCCCCTATATCGAGCGGCTGCGCGACGAGGCCAGCGTACCGATCATCTATGTCAGCCACGCCGTGTCCGAGGTGGCGCGGCTCGCCACCACGGTGATCGTGCTGGAATCCGGGCGGGTGGCCGCCATCGGCCCAGCGGAAACGATCCTGCGCCGGGCCGATCTCGTGCCGATCCACGAGGCCGAGGCCGGCGCGCTCCTCGACATGGTCGTCGAAGCCGTCGATGGTGCGACGGGGCTCACATGCCTGGCCGGCACCGCCGGGCGCCTCCTGGTACCGGGGCTGTCGCGCCCCCCCGGGACGCGGCTGCGCGTCCGGATTCCCGCCCGCGACGTGCTCGTCGCCATCGAGCGCCCCCGCGGGCTCAGCGCCCGCAACGTGCTGGCCGGCCGGATCTGCGCATCGGCTCCAGCGGGCGCCGAGACGGCGCTGGAGATCGACTGCAACGGCGCACGCATCGTGGCGCGCGTGACGACGGCGGCCGTCCGTGAACTCGGGCTCATCCCGGGACGCGACGTTCACGCCATCATCAAGAGTGCGGCATTCGATCCCGCCGGGATCGGCCTGCTGCGGCCGCCGAGGGCGATCTGAGATCCTCCGCGATCGACGATGTCAGGGCGGCGGTCTCCGCAGCGAGCGCTATCATCGAGCAGCGCCGTACTTCCTGCCGCGCCTTACCCGAGCTGCGTGAGCAGCGTGAAGGCGCCGAAAATCAGGACCGCTCCTACCGAGGTGGCTAGCAGGATAAGCGCCGCGCGCGATTCCCGTATCTCCGGTGACATTGCCTCCTCCCGTCGCGGCCCGCCTTGGTTCGCGGGCCTAGTCTGTCAGGATTCGCACCGTTCGGCCGGCCTGTCGACGGCCGCCCTGGCAGACGGGGCGACATCACCCGCCCTCCGGAAAGCCCGGATGACGAGCGATGTCGGCACGTTAGGCGGCGGTGCGGCGCTCGACCATCCGCGCGAGGAAGGCGCTACCGATCGGGATGATCGAATCGTCGAAATTGTAGCCGGCATTGTGCAGGCCCGGGCCGGGATTGGCGCCGAGCCAGACATAGGCGCCGGGCACCGCCATGGTCATGTCGGCGAAGTCTTCGCTGCCCATCTTCGGCACGACGTTGGCCTCGACCTTGTCCGCCCCCAACAGCTCGGTGGCGACCTCCGTGGCGGCGGCCGCCTGCTCGGGGGCGTTCTCCAGCACGGAGAATACGTCCTGCAGGTCGACCGTAACCTCGGCGCCGTAGGCCGCGCCGAAGCCCGCCGCCAGCTCGCGCATACGGGTGCCGGCGAGCGCCCGGATCTCCTTGTCGAAGGTGCGGATCGTTCCGGCGAGATGGGCCGTCTCCGGAATGACGTTGTAGGCGGAGCCCGCCTCGATCCGGGTGATCGATAGGACGATGGACTTCAGCGGATCGGCGTTGCGCGAGACGATCGACTGGAGCGCCTGCGCGAGGCCGGTGGCGATGATGATCGGATCGACGCCCCGGTGCGGCTGGGCGGCGTGGATGCCCTTGCCGCGAATGTGGATGTCGAAGAAGTCGGCCGCCGCCATGATCGGACCGGGCCGCAGCTTGATCATGCCGTGGCCGCCGCCGGGCTGGTTGTGCAGGCCGTAGATCTCGTCGCAGGGAAAGCGCTCGAACAGCCCGTCCTTCAGCATGGCCCGGGCGCCGCCGCGGCCCTCCTCGGCCGGCTGGAAGACGAACACCGCCGTGCCGTCGAAGTCGCGGGTCTCGGCGAGGTAGCGCGCCGCGCCGACCAGCATCGTGGTGTGGCCGTCATGCCCGCAGGCGTGCATCTTGCCGGCGTAGGTGGAGCGGTAGGGGAGGTTGGTCTCCTCCTCGATTGGCAGGGCGTCCATGTCGGCGCGCAGGCCGATGCGCTTCCCGTTGTCGGTGCGCCCCTTGAGCAAGCCCACCACGCCGGTGCCGCCGACGCCGCGATGCACCTCGCAGCCGAATGTTTCCAGAAGGTCGGCGACGATGCCGGCGGTGCGGACCTCTTCGAAGCCGAGTTCCGGGTGGGCATGCAGGTCGCGGCGCAGCGCCGTCAGCTCGTCGGCATAGGTCTGAATGCGGTCGATCGGGCTCATGTCTCAGGGGCTCTCGGGGGGTGATGGTTTGGAACGCACCGCGCCGTCGCAGGCGTCGCCCTCATCCGTACGCCGGAAGGGCGTCAATGTGTCGAGGGCGTCCACCGCCTCGGCGACGTGGGCGCGTTCCCGCTGCAAGTAATCGGCCACCGCGCGGCGCAGCGCCGGGTCGGCGATGTCGTGGGCCGAGTGCATGAGGACGGGCCGGTAGCCGCGGGCGAGCTTGTGCTCCCCCTGGGCGCCGGCTTCGACGCGCTTCAGACCCCGGGCGATCGCGAAATCGATCGCCTGATAGTAGCAGACCTCGAAATGCAGGAACGGGTGATCCTCGATGCAGCCCCAGTTGCGCCCGTAGAGCGCCGTGTCTCCGATCAGGTTGATCGCGCCGGCGATGTAGGCGCCCGCCCGCTTGGCCATCACGAGGAGCACCCGGTCGGCCATGCGCTCTGACAGAAGCGAGAAGAACCTGCGGTTGAGGTAGGGACGCCCCCATTTCCGGGAGCCCGTGTCCATGTAGAAGGCGTAGAACGCGTCCCAATGGGCCTCGGTGATGTCGGCGCCGGTCAGGTGCTCCACCGTGATCCCGGGGGCGAGGGCGTCGCGGCGCTCCTTGCGTATGGTCTTGCGCTTGCGCGAGGCGAGGGCGGCGAGGAAGTCGTCGAAGTCCGCGTAGCCGTCGTTCTGCCAGTGAAACTGCTGATCGGTGCGCTGCAGGAACCCGGCAGCCCCCGCCCTGTCCCACTCCGCCTCGCGCATGAACGTGACGTGGACCGAGGAAGCCTTGGTCTCGCCGCGCAACGCCCGCAGGCCCGCAACGAGCCCGGCGGTGGCCTCATCCGGATCGGCGCCCGGGGCGATCAGGAAGCGCGGACCGGTCACCGGCGTGAACGGCACGCTTACCTGCAGCTTCGGGTAGTACTCGCCGCCGGCCCGCTCGTAGGCGTCGGCCCAGCCGTGATCGAACACGTACTCGCCCTGGCTGTGCGATTTCATGTAGCAGGGCGCCAGCCCGAGACGCTCGCCGTCGCGCTCCACGGAGACATGGAGCGGCAGCCAGCCGGTCCTGCGCGAGACGCAGCCGGACTCCTCCAGCGCCGAGAGGAAGGCGTGCGACACGAAGGGATTGTGGGTCTCGTCGCCGTCGGCCAGGGTCTCGGGTGAGAAGGCGCAGGCATCCCAATCCGCGGCGCCGATCTCCTTCAATCCGGGAAGCGCTCGCACGGTCAGTGCGGCGGTCTCCGGCGTCGGCCCGGGTGCTTGCTTCATGGGCGTGAGTCTAGCCCGTGCCCGGCGAGGAGCAAGCGGGCGGATGCGCGCGGCGGCAGTCGAAGCCTTGTCAGACGGCCGCGGACGTCACTCCGCCGGTTCGCCGAAACCGGATCCGCGGGCCATCGCCATGACCGGGCCCGCCGCAGAACATTTACGGCACGAACCCCTCGAACACCATCTGGTCCGCATGCGCGGCGGCACGGGCACGCTGCTCCGCGGTCCGGACCGTCCAGGTCATCACCGGGATCCGTCCGAGCAGCCGGCAGAGATGGGTCGGCGCGCAGGGCAGGTCGTCGACCCGCCAGGACAGGAAGTCGGGCCGCGTCTCGGCGAAGTGCAGCAGGTCGGAGAGCGACCTGCGGAGCGAAGGTGTCAGTGCCGCGTAGACCGGATCGTCCTGGGTCGTTTCCGCGACAATCCCCCGCGGGATCCTGGCCGGGCAGAGATCGCGCAGGGCCGCGACCACCTGCGGATCGAAGGATTTCAGCGCCACCGGCCCGGCATAGGCCGCGGCGATTTCAGCGCTGCGGGTCGCGAGCCGCAGGTCGCCGTCGTAGCGGGACTTCACCTCGATCACCACCGGGACCGCCCCGGCCACCGCCGCCAGGAAGGCCGGCAGGGTCGGGATCGTCTCCGCGGATCCCGCCACGGCCAGCGTCCCGAGTTCGGCGGCCGACCTGTCGGCTACTGCCTCGCGCGCGCCCGTGAGACGCCCGAGGGCGACATCGTGGAAGACCATCGCCTCGCCGTCGGCGCTCATCTGGACGTCGCACTCGATGCCGAAACCGCCCGCGACCGCCGCCCGGGCGGCCGCCAGCGTGTTCTCCGGCCGGCCCGCCGCCCGGTCGTGCAGACCGCGATGGGCGATCGGCCGCGCGGTGAGCCAGTCGGGGGCGGCCATGGTCAGCGGACCTCGAACAGGGCCTCGACCTCGACGGCGGCGTCGAGGGGCAGCTCCGCGACGCCGACGGTGGAGCGGGCATGGCGTCCGCGGTCGCCCAGCAGCTCGACCATCAGGTCGGAGGCGCCGTTCATCACCCCAGCCACGGCCGAGAAGCCCGGCGCCGCGTTGATGAAGCCACCGAGCCGCACGCACTGGACCACCGCGCGGTCGAGGTCGCCTACCGCCGCCTCGAGCTGGGCGAGGACGTTGAGCGCGCAGAGCCGGGCGGCCGCCTTCCCGGCTTCGGCAGTGACCCCGCCGCCGACCTTACCCTTGTGTTCGGCCGCGATGGCGCCGTCCGCGCCGAAGCAGACCTGACCGGAGATCACCACGAGGTTGCCGGTGCGCACGAACGGCACGTAGTTGGCGACCGGCGCCGCCGCCTTGGGCAGGGTGAGACCCTGCGCTTCCAGGCGTTCCTTGATCGTGCCCATCGGGATCTCCCAGCTTCCGTCGAATCCGCGGGAGCAGGAGCACGGCGGCACCCTGCGGCGCAAGGGCTGGACCCCCCGAAGGCTGGAAGCGCGGCGGCGATGGCCCGTCCCGGCGGCGGCCCTCGGGCATCCGTTCCGCGGGCGGGTGATTCGCCGACGGCGCACGCTAAGGCCGCACAGATTGGCCGCCGAGATCAGCGCTGTGCGAGCCTCGTGCAGGCCTGCCCGGCGGGTCCGCCGGCCATTGAAACGCCATTGAAACGTTGACAGCGGCCGGCTCTTTCATAGTAATCGCGCGCGTGCCGCCCATCCCTGAGGCGGCACTTTCATTTGGAGCCGGCTTAACGCTGGCTCCGAGATCCTGCGTGAAACGGAGATGGGACCCGTGACGTCAGCCCTTCTGCCGACTTACGTCCGCGCGCCGCTCGCCTTCGAGCGCGGCGAGGGCGCTTGGCTCGTGACGGAGGGCGGCGAGCGATACCTCGACTTCGGCGCCGGCATCGCAGTGAACGGCCTCGGCCACGCGCATCCGCACTTGGTCGGCGCGCTGACCGAGCAGGCGGCCAAGATCTGGCACACCTCGAACCTGTTCCAGATCCCGGGCGGCGAGCGCCTCGGGCAGCGCCTCGTCGACGCGACCTTCGCGGAGGTGGTGTTCTTCTGCAACTCGGGCGCGGAGGCCAACGAGGCGGCGATCAAGATCGCCCGCAAGTACCATGCGGCCGGCGGGCATCCCGAGCGCTACCGGATCGTCACCTTCGCGGGCGCCTTCCACGGGCGGACGCTGGCGACCCTCGCGGCCGGCGGCCAGCAGAAATACATCGAGGGCTTCGGGCCGAAGGTCGAGGGCTTCGATCAGGTCCCGGCCGGCGACTGGGCGGCGCTGGAGGCGGCGATCGGGCCGGAGACGGCGGCGCTGATGATCGAGCCGATCCAGGGCGAGGGCGGCGTGCGGGTCATTCCCCACGCGGATCTGCGCCGGCTGCGCGAGATCTGCGATGCTCAGGGTCTGCTGCTGATCATGGACGAGGTCCAGACCGGCGTCGGCCGCACCGGCCGGCTGTTCGCGCATGAATGGTCCGGCATCACCCCGGACATCATGAGCGTGGCCAAGGGCATCGGCGGCGGCTTCCCCCTCGGGGTGTGCCTCGCGACCCGCGAGGCCGCCCGCGGCATGACCGCCGGCACGCACGGCACGACCTTCGGCGGCAACCCGCTCGCCATGGCGGTGGGCAATGCCGTGCTGGACGTGGTGCTGGCAGACGGCTTCCTCGAACACGTCGCCCGCTCCGGCCTGCTGCTCAAGCAGAAGCTCGCCGCCCTGCGCGACCGCCATCCGCATGTCATCGAGGAGATCCGCGGCGAGGGGCTGATGCTCGGCCTCAAGCTCGGCGTGCCGAACACGGATTTCGCCGCCGCCGCACGGGACGCGCATCTTCTGGTGATTCCGGCAGGCGACAACATCGTCCGCCTGCTGCCGCCGCTGACCATCGGCGAGTCCGAGATCGACGAGGCGGTCCGGCGCCTGGACGCGACGGCATCCGGTTTCGAGGCCGTGCGCGGCGCGGCCGAGTAGCGCCGAGCCCCCTAATTTGCGAACACCGCCCTCCGGACCTCGGAGGGCGGCCCGAAGCGTTTCCGGGTGCGGCCGATCCCGCCGCGCCTGACGGAGATGCCCCTGCCAGGAGGTAGAGTGCGGTTCATGATCAGGTGATCGTTGAGCAGACTCTAATTATTGTGACGCGATGAAAGCCCAGATTGACGGCCGGGCACAGGCCCCGGCCAGGCACCTGAACGGTGCCGGCCCTCGTCATTTCCTCGATCTCAAGGATTTCTCCGGGGCGGAGCTGCGCCAGGTCCTCGATGCCAGCGCCGCCATCAAGGCGCGCCGCCGCAAGGGCGTGTTGGCCGCCGAGCGCCCGCTGGCGGGCAAGACGCTCGCCATGGTGTTCGACCGGCCCTCGACCCGCACCCGCGTGTCCTTCGACGTCGCCATGCGCGAACTCGGCGGCGAGACCCTGATGCTCACCGGCTCCGAGATGCAGCTCGGCCGAGGCGAGACCATCGGCGACACCGCGCAGGTGCTCTCGCGCTTCGTCGACGCAATCATGATCCGCATCCTCGACCACGGTCAGATGCTGGAACTGGCCGAATACGCCACCGTCCCGGTGATCAACGCCCTCACCAAGGTCTCGCACCCGTGCCAGATCATGGCCGACGTGCTGACCTTCGAGGAGCATCGCGGGCCGATCCGGGGACGGAAGGTCGCGTGGTCGGGCGATTCAAACAACGTGCTGGCGAGCTGGGTTCATGCGGCCGCCCGCTTCGACTTCACGCTCAACGTCGCGAGCCCGCCCGAACTCGCGCCGCCGCCCGCGCTGCTCGCCTGGGCGCAGCAGGAGGGCGCCGACGTCCACGTCACCACCGACGCCTTCGCGGCGGTGGACGGCGTCGATGCCGTGGTCACCGATTGCTGGGTGTCGATGGGCGACGACGACGAGGCCCACCGCCACAACCTGCTCAGCCCCTATCAGGTCAACGACAAGCTGATGGCGGCGGCGAATCCGGGCGCGATCTTCATGCACTGCCTCCCGGCTCATCGCGGCGAGGAGGTGACGGCCGAGGTGATGGACGGTCCGCGCTCGGTGGTGTTCGACGAGGCCGAGAACCGTCTGCACGCGCAGAAGGGCATCCTGGCCTGGTGCCTGGGCGCGAACGGGCTCTGATTCCGTCGCCACACGTCGCCGGATCCAACCGCACCCTGTCCGGCCTCGCGCTGGCGGGGTCGGCGCACCATATAGGCGTGAGCGGGCGGCCCGTACCGTCCGCCTCCCCATCACGGCTGCCGGAAGGCGGCATCCCGGCGACGAACGGAGCGCGCTGCGCCGCCGCTCCCGCTCCGGGCTGGTCGGGGTGAGGGATCCGATCGCTCCGCCAAGGTCATCGCCTCACGCCGCCCGGCCGCCGGGAAGACGGATCCCCGCCTTGCCGGCATGAGCCGCCGGACGCATCGATCGGAGACGGCATGACCTCAGGAACGCAGTCGCACCCCCAGTCGCCATCGCAGCCGCAGGCCCAGAATGCCGGCAACGGCCATGCCGGTGCGGACGACGCCGTGTTGCCCTTCGCCGTCGAGGCGCTGGACGTGCGCGGGCGCGTGGTCCGACTCGGTCCCGCCGTGGACACGATCCTGCGCCGCCACGGCTATCCCGACCCGGTTGCGCGGCTCCTCGGCGAGGCCGCGGCGCTGACGGTGTTGCTCGGCTCCTCCCTCAAATTCGAGGGCCGGTTCCAGCTCCAGACCAAGACCGACGGCCCGGTCACGATGATCGTGGTCGATTTCGAGGCCCCCGACCGGCTGCGCGCCACGGCCCGCTTCGACGCGGAGCGAGTCGCCGCCCTCGGCACCGGCCCGCTCCAGGATTCCGACCTGATCGGCACCGGCCATCTGGCCATGACCATCGACCAGGGTACCGCCGCCAGCCGCTATCAGGGCGTCGTGGCGCTGGAGGGCCAGAGCCTGGAGGAGGCCGCACATCAGTATTTCCGCCAGTCGGAACAGATCCCCACGCAAGTGCGCCTCGCCGTGGCCGAGGCCGTGGAGGAGGGGGCCGGGCATTGGCGGGCCGGCGGGCTGCTCGTGCAGTTCCTGCCCCAGTCGGTGGACCGTGCACGCCTCGCCGACCTGCCGCCGGGGGATATCCCGGAAGGCCACGCGCATCTCTCCGGCGGGGCGCCGGAGGACGATGCCTGGGTCGAGGCGCGCTCGCTGGTCACCACCGTCGAGGATCACGAACTGGTCGATCCGCACGTGTCGAGCGAGCGGCTGCTCTACCGGCTGTTCCACGAGCGCGGGGTACGGGTGTTCGATCGGCAGCCGGTCCACGAGACCTGCCGCTGCTCGCGCGAGCGCGTGATGGGCATGATCCGCTCGTTCTCGCCGCAGGAGCGGCACGACATGGTGGCGGATGACGGCCGCATCGTCATCACCTGCGAGTTCTGCTCCCGGCGCTACGATCTCGATCCGCAGGAGATCGAGGCGGAGATCGCCGGACAGCCGAGCCAGTAGAGAGCCGCCCCGCGGGCGCAGCGGACAGCATAGCTGCGCTTACGGCCAAGCTTTTTCGCGCGAAACGCCCGAAGTTCGGTATTCGTTGCGTAAATTTTTGGGACCTCCAGGCTGAACCGTTTCGCGACCTTTGACGTTGCGTGGCAGATTCAACATTGGAGGATTCGCTATGCGGACATTGTCGATCGGGTTGGCCGCGCTGCTGATCAGCACCTCGGCCTATGCCCAGCAGGGTGGGGCCGAGCGCGGCGCCGGGATGGGTGGACGCGGCGGCCAGGGCGGCGCCGAGTCCGGCATGAAGGCCGGCGGCGAGCGCGGCGGCATGCAGGGGGACATGAAGGGCGATCGTCAGGCGGCGTCCGACCGGTCCGGCGCCGATGCGGGCCGGGCCGCACAGGGACGCGAGGCCGGCAATGAGGGCCGCATGGCCCAGGATCGAGATCAGAATCGTGCCGGAGCCGAGCGCGGCGGTCGCGACGGTGCCCGCGCCGACCGGAACGAGCGCGGCGACCGTGACGGCGCCCGGGCCGAGCGTGACGACCGCCGCGGTGACCGCCGTGCCGACCGCACCGATTTCCACGGCCGGACCGATGTCAGCCGGACCGATGTCCGGTCCGAGCGGGTCGAGGGCGGCTTCCGCCGCGAGGGCCGGTACGTGTTCATCGGCGGCCGCCGGGTCGTGTACGGGTCGCCGGAATATCGCCGCCTGATCGTCACCGAGAACCGTGGTCCGCGCGCGCGCTACGTCGTCATCCGCGGACAGCGCGTTCTGTACGGCTCGCCCGAGTACCGGCGTCTCGTCAGTGTCCGCGAGACGGGGCCGCGCGAGCGCTACGTGGTCATCCGCGGCCATCGGGTCGTCTACGGGTCGCCCGAGTACCGGCGCCTCGTCTCCGTCCGGGAGGACCGCTTCGTGACGATCCGCGGCCAGCGGGTGCGCTACGGCTCCGACGAGTATCGTCGCCTGAGCGGCGGCGGCGCGGTCAGCGCGAGCTTCCGCTCCGAGCAGCGCGCCGGGGCGCGCTTCGACAAGCGCGAAGGGCGGGACGGCGTCCGCGATGTGTCACGGAAGGAAGGCCGCAACGACGGCCGCATGGACCGCACCGACCGTGGTCAAGACCGCGGGATGGATCGGGCGTCCGGCCGGGACGGCAAGAATGACGGCATGCGCAACAGCGACATGCGCGGCGGTCAGCAGGACGGCATCCGCAACGCGTCGGATCGCGGCGGCCAGCAGGGCGGCATGAAGTCCGGCGCCGAGGGCGGCCGGATGGGCGGCGCGGAGCGCGGCGGCATGAGCGGCGGCAATGCTGGTAACGCTGGCATGGGCGGTGCCCAGGGCGCCGGCCGGACCGGCGGCCAGACGGGTGCCGGTCGCAACTGAGCGGAAGAGAACGGGGAGGGGCCGTTCGGCTCCTCCCTCATGGCGCTTCCGGCCGTTCGCTTCGCGATCGTCCCGGCAGGCGCTGCGAAGGAAGTCCGCGGCACCCCGCGCGCTGATGTCGCCTGACCTGAGTTCATCGCCTCGCGCGTGCCGGCGGACGGCGCAGCATCAAGCTGAGGTTTCGGGCGACGGCCGTCTCACACCTTAAGGACGGGCTCCGCGATGTCGCCGCCCCCGCCGCGGGCCTTGAGATATTCGGGCTGGAACAGGCACATCCGCACCGCGTCGCGATAGCGCCCGTTCACGAAGAACTCGTCCTTCAGCACGCCTTCGGCATGGAAGCCGCAGCGCTCGTAGATGCGCACCGCCCGGGCATTGTCCCGGTCGACGTGCAGGTAGAGCTTGTGGATGTTGAGCACGCTGAATGCGTAATCCATGGCGATCCGCGTGGCCTGCCAGGCATAGCCGCGTCCCTGGAAGCTCGGGTGGATCGCGATCTGGAACTCGCAGCGCCGGTGCAGGTGGTTGATCTCCACCAGCTCGATCAGCCCGGCCGGCTCGCCACTGGGTTCGGCGACGATGAAGCGGCGCTCGGTCTGGTTGTGGATATTGCGCTCGTAGAGCTGCTGCAGTTCGGCGAAGGACTCGTAGGCCTCCTCGAACCAGTAGCGCATGATGCTGTCGTTGTTGTTAAGCTGGTGGACGAAGCGCAGGTCCTCCCGCTCCAGCGGCCGCAGCTTGATGGTGATTCCGGTCACCGCATTCATGACGCACTGGCCTCGATCAGTTTGCGCAGGAACCGCTCACCCTGGCCGAGGGCATCGAGGGTGATAAACTCGTCGGGCTGGTGCGCCTGGGCGATGTCGCCGGGGCCGCAGACCACGGTCGGCAGGCCCGCCGCCTGGAATCGCCCGGCCTCCGTGGCGTAGGGGACCGCGATGGTGCGGTTGCGTCCGGCGAAGCGCAGGCAGAGCCGCTCCGCCTCCGAGCCGGGCTCCGGGGCGAGACCCGGGATATCAACCTCCTCCAGGGTCTCGATCCGCCCGAACGCGCCATAGCGGTTGAGGCGCTCGCGGGTCACCCGCTCGGCCTCCTGGGCAAAGAGGCGCGGAATCTCGGCCGGGTCGAGATCGGGCAGACCGCGATACTCCCAGTGGAAGCGGCACTCCTTGGCCAGGATGTTGCGGGCGGTGCCGCCGTGAATCGTCCCGACATGGATTGTGGTCGAGGCCGGGTCGAACCGGCCTGACGAGTCGCCGCGCTCGATCATCAGATCGGCGATCCGGTTGAGGCCGGCGACGAGGTCGCAGGCGGCCGACACGGCATTGGCGCCGAGGGCGGGCCGGGCGGAATGGGCCTCGTGGCCGTGAACGGTGGTGAGGCAGGTGACGATGCTCTTGTGGGCGTCCGCCACCTCCATCCCGGTGGGCTCGCCGACGATGACAGCGGCCGGCCGGGGCAGGTCTTCGCCGAACCGTGCGATCCCATCCAGGGAGCCAAGGCAGGTGGTCTCCTCGTCGTAGGAGAGCAGGATGTGGATCGGCCGCCTCAGGTCGGCGGCGAGCATGTCGGGCACCAGAGCCAGCGCCAGGGCGTCGAAGCCCTTCATATCGACGGCGCCCCGGCCATAGGCCCGGCCGTCGGCGACGCGCAGCCTGAACGGGTCGCCGGTCCAGGCCTGCCCCGTCACCGGCACCACGTCTGTATGGCCGGAGAGGACGACGCCGCCATCGACCATCGGCCCGATCGTGGCCAGGATGGCCGCCTTGTCGCCCGTGGCGTTCGGGAGGCGCAGGTACGGCACGCCCCAGCCGTCGAGATAGGCGCAGACCGAGTCGATGAGGTCGAGGTTGGACTTGTCGCTCTCCGTGTCGAAGGACACGAGGCGGGCGAGCATGTCGAGTGGGCTCTGCCGCTCGCCGGTCGCGGACATGGATTCCTCCGGGGCGAGGCCCCGGGCCGGGACCTCAATGCAGGCTGCGGCGGACGTGCGGGCTGTCGAGGGAGAAGGCGGGGATCTCGGCCTCGAAGCTCTCGCCGGCCACCGTCGCCATGGTGTAGCTGCCGGCCATCAACCCGTCGGGCGTGTTGAGCGGACAGCCGCTGGTGTAGCAGAAGGACTCGCCCGGCTCCAGCACCGGCTGCTTGCCGACCACACCGGTGCCGCGCACCTCCTGGCAGGCGCCGTGGCCGTCGATGATGCGCCAATGCCGCGAGCGCAGCTGAACCTGCTCGCTGCCGTTGTTCACAATCTCGACCGTGTAGGCGAAGAAGTACCGGCTCTCGGTCGGCGAGGATTCCTCCTCGACGAAGCGAGATTGAACAGTCACACTTATTCCCCGCGTCTCGGCCTTGTACATCGCCCTAATTGGCCCTTCTTCGGACGGTGCGACTCGCTGAAGCCGAATGGAACACGCTTCCCGGCCGGTGGTAGTAGGCTGCGGAATCGCCGTCAATTGCGGCGGACTACCTCGCGCGGCGCCGGACCGGGTGCCCCGATCATCCCGGGCGCCGCAGTCTCGCGGAGCCCATCCATGGGTTAAGCCGGTATTAGCCGGTCCGGGCGGAAAACGGGCGGTGGACGCGGACCTGCCGGGGCGCGCGAGGGAGTCGGAGCGCGATGAACGCGGGCGCAGGCCAGGGGGGTACCCAGGAGGGTGCCGAGGGAGCCGCCAATCCGGGCGCGGACAGCCGCTCCGGCATTCTGCCGGCCCAGGCGATCGCCGCCCTGGCCAAAGCGGGCGGCATCCGCACCGGAACCCCCTTCGCGCCCGATCAGATCCAGCCCGCGAGTCTCGATCTGCGCCTGGGCGCCACGGCCTACCGGGTGCGGACGAGCTTCCTGCCCGGTTCGGGACGAACGGTCCAGAGCTGCGTCGACCGGCTGTCGCTGCACGCGGTCGATCTGCGCCCCGGCGCCGTCCTGGAGACGGGCTGCGTCTACATCGCGGAACTCCAGGAGAGCCTGGCTCTTCCCGGCAACCTGGCCGCGGCGGCAAATCCGAAAAGTTCGACCGGTCGCATCGATGTCTTCACCCGGGTCATCACCGACCGGGGTGAGGCCTTCGATCAGGTCGAGCCCGGCTATGACGGGCCGCTCTACGCGGAGATCTCACCGCGCACCTTCCCCGTCCTCGTGCGCAGCGGCTCCCGGCTGTCGCAGATCCGATTCCGCCGCGGGACGCCGCGGTTGACCGAATCCGAACTCGGCCTGCTGCATGCCCGTTCAGCCCTGGTCGACGCGGGCAGCCCGTCCTTCCAGGGCGGCGTCGCGGTCTCGGTGGACCTCGCCGGCTTCGACGGCCTCGTCGGCTACCGGGCGAAGCGCCATACCGGCCTTGTCGATGTGGATGCGCCCGGCCGCCACCGGGCTGCGGATTTCTGGGAGCCGCTCGCCGCCGACGGGTCGGGCAGCCTGATCCTCGATCCCGGGCAGTTCTATATCCTGGCTTCCAAGGAGGCCGTGCAGGTCCCGCCGGACCACGCCGCCGAGATGGTGCCGTTCGATCCTCTGGTGGGCGAGTTCCGGGTCCACTACGCCGGCTTCTTCGATCCGGGCTTCGGCTATGCCGGGGCCGGCGGGGCGGGGGCGCGGGCCGTGCTGGAGGTCCGCTCCCGCGACGTGCCGTTCCTCCTCGAGGACGGGCAGATCGTGGGCCGCCTCGTCTACGAGCGCATGCTCGACCTACCGGAGACGCTCTACGGGGCGGGGGCGGGCTCGAACTACCAGGCTCAGGGGCTCAAGCTCTCGAAGCATTTCGCGCTGTAATCCGGCCCGGGCCCGCCGGCGGGAGCATCGATCGCATGGACGCGGTGGACCGGAAGATCCTCGACCTGCTCCAGCAGGACGCGACGCTCCCGATCGCCGAGCTCGCCGAGCAGGTCGGGATCAGCACGGCGCCGTGCTGGCGCCGGGTGAAGAAGCTGGAAGCCTCCGGCGTGATCCGGCGCCGGGTCGCCCTGGTGGATCGCCGCAAGGTCAACGTCCCCACCACAGTGTTCGTGGCCGTGAAGGCGCCGCGCCACGCCGCCGACTGGTCCGACGCCTTCCGGCGGGTGGTGGCCGGCTTCCCCGAGATCGTGGAGGCTTGGCGCCTGACCGGCGAGATCGATTACCTGCTGCGGATCGTGGTGCCGGACATCGAGGCCTACGATGCGGTCTACCAGCGCCTCATCGCCAAGCTCGACTTCTCGAACCTGTCGTCGTCCATCGCCATGGAAGAGATGAAGTACACGACCGCCGTCCCGACGATCTACGTGACGTGATCGCGTCGCGGCGGACCTCAGCCCGCCGCCACCGCGTAGGTCCGGTGGATCGAAGTATCCTGCGCCCGGTGGTCGTAGCCGTAGACGTGGATCGAGACGGCCGCATCCGGTCCGTCATTGGCGATCCGGTGCAGGTTCGGCCCCGAAGGCATCATGCAGGCGACGAAGCCGGGCTCGCGGACGACGTCCTGCGTCGCCACCGCGTGGGTCTCGCTGATCGGGCGATACCACGTCTCCCGCAGGCTGCCGCGCAGCAGGCCGAAGCAGCACGAGCAGTGATGGTCGTGTACCGGCGTCACCGCGCCGGGGGCCCAGACCATCGCCCAGACGCTGATCGCCTCGCTGCCGAACAGAAGATTGCGGCTCAAGCCCGGACCGCGGCCGAGTAGCTTCGTCGAGTCGAGAAGGTCCGGCCGAGCCAGGATGCGGAGCAGCGTGGCCCGGGCCGAGGCCAGATAGGCATCCGGCGAGCGGCGCGCCGAGCGCGCGAGATTCGCCAACATCGCCTCGACCTCGGTCGGGCTGGTCGTCTGCGGCATCGGCGGGTCTCCTTCGGCGCACTTCACGAGGCTGTGCAAAGGGTACCGAAAGGCCGACGCTGCCGGATTGCGTTGTTGCGCGCATTTCCGCCCGCCGCGGCAATGACATTGCGTTCCAGGGCCAATTTGCGGAATTCTGTTGCGCGCTCTGCGCCCGCGCTGCGAAGCCGCCGCCGAAACGGGGGATCGTGCCGCGGACGCGACTCTCTCTGCGCCACTCAGGTCCTTCGCGGCACCGAGGCAGTCCAGCGCGCGGTCTCTGCCGCGCACAGCTGCAGACGGTCCGTGCGGCGCCGAGGGGAAAATACCCCGGGGGTCTTAACCCGCCGCGGCCTCATCGAGCAGCCACGCCACCGCGCCCGTGCTGGTTACGCGACCGGCGGGCAGGTCCTCACCCGCGGCGAGCCGGGTGAGGGGCGCCCGCTTGCCGGCACCCGTGACCAGGAACAGGACGTGCCGCGAGGAGGCGAGCGCCGGCAGCGTCAGGCTGATCCGCGGGACGAAGGGCTCCAGACCGGCCTCGGGCACGGGGGCTACGAGCCGGCGGGTCTCGTCGATGGCGGGCTTTCCGGGGAACAGCGAGGCGGTATGCCCATCCTCGCCGAGGCCGAGCAGCACGAGGTCGAACAGCGGCCGTGCCGGATCGAGGCGCTCGGCGCCGTAGAAGTCCAGGAGTGTCCGCTCATAAGCGCAGGCCCCCACCTCCAGTCCCAGGTCGGAGGGGATGAAATGGAGATGCGTCGGCGGGATCCGCGAGCCGTGACCGAACGCCTCGCGGACCATCCGCACGTTGCTGCGGGCATCGTCCCAGGGGACCGCGCGGTCGTCGCCGAAGAACCAGTGGATCCGCTCCCACGGCACACGCGTCGCGTAGTCCGGCCCGGCGAGCAGACCGTATAGCAGCTTCGGCGTCGAGCCGCCCGAGAGGCTGATCGCGATCCGCTCGGAGCGGCTTTCGCCGCAGGCCGCGATCAGCCGCTCGGCCGCCTCCCGGGCGACCGCCTGCGGATCCTTCAGGACGTGGGTGCCGATGGGAAGGCTCACGCGCTGACCCCTTTCTCTACGTCTTCGGCTCCTGGTGGCCGCCGAAGCCCTTGCGCATCGCCGAGAGCAGCTTGTCGGCGTAGCTGGCGTGCTCGCGGGAGCGGAAGCGGCGGTAGAGAGCGGCGGAGAGCACCGTCGCCGGGACGCCCTCCTCGACGGCGGCGTTGATGGTCCAGCGGCCCTCGCCCGAATCCTCGACGTAGCCCGAAAAGTCGGTCAGTTGCTCGTCGCCGGCCAGAGCCTGGGCGGTCAGGTCGAGGAGCCACGACGACACGACGCTGCCGCGCCGCCAGACCTCGGCGATGTCGCCCATGTTGAGGTCGAAGCGGCGCTCGGCCGGAAGCTCCGCGGCATTGGCGTGGCGGAGGATGTCGAAGCCCTCGGCATAGGCCTGCATCAGGCCGTACTCGATGCCGTTATGGACCATCTTGACGAAGTGTCCGGCGCCAGTCGGGCCGGCATGGATGTAACCCTGCTCGGCCCTCGGGTCGCGACCCTCCCGGTTCGGGGTCTTGGGGATGTCGCCGACCCCCGGCGCAAGGGTCTTGAAGATCGGATCGAGGCGGTCGACGGTCTCTTTGTCGCCGCCGATCATCATGCAGTAGCCGCGCTCCAGGCCCCAGACGCCGCCCGAGGTGCCGACATCGACGTAGTGCAGGCCCTTTTCCCTGAGGGCGAGGCCGCGGCGGACGTCGTCGCCGTAGAAGGAATTGCCACCGTCGATGATGCAGTCACCGGACTGCATCAGGCCCGAGAGGGTCTGGACCGCCTCCTCGGTGATCGCGCCCGCCGGCAGCATCACCCAGGCCGCCCGCGGCACCTCCAGCTTGGAGACCAGATCCTCCAGGCTGGACGCGCCGACCGCCCCGGCCTCGACCAGGGCCGCAACCGCGGCGGGGTTCTGGTCGAACACCACGGCTTTGTGGCCATCGCGAAGGAGACGCCGGACGATGTTGCCGCCCATCCGGCCGAGGCCGATCATGCCGAGTTGCATTGCTGCCCTTCCTTACCGATCGACCCCGCGAGGCGGGGTTGAGATTCTACGGCTTCGCCGACGTCAAGCCCTGAAACGCGACGCTTTCCCGGACACCTGAAAGGCCGTGGACAATGATCCGGGACCCGGCACGAGACGTGCCGTGAAGCGGCTCCGAACACCTAGCCATCTTCATCCGGATGCTGCGCGTCTCCTCGTGCCGGGTCCCGGCTGGCATTCCGCTGGCGCTGTATGCGCCCGGGAAGGGGCGGCGACCACCAGCCGCCGCCCCTTCCCGCCGCATCACGCCACTGCGGCCTTGAGCGCCGCCGCAACGCGCTTCAGCCCCGTCTCGAGGTCACCCTTGATATGGACCCGCAGCGCCCGCCGGCCGCGCTCGGCGAGCACTGCAAAATCGCCTCGCGCCTGTGCGGCCACAACGGTGGCGAAGCCGAGCTTCCGGCCGGGAATCGGCAGGTCCCGCGTCGGATCCGCGGTGATCTGGAGGAACACGCCGCTATCCGGGCCCCCCTTGTAGGCTTGCCCCGTGGAGTGGAGGAACCGCGGGCCGAACTCCAGGCAGGTTGCGACCTTGCGGGCGTCGCGCACGGCGATCCGCGCCTCCTGCAGGATACCGGCGGTCGTGGCATCGCGCGGCACGTAGGCGAGGAGCCCGAGATAATCGCCGTCCTTGAGCCGGGCGAACTGCGCCTTGAGGGCGGGCTCCAAGCCGTCGGCCGCCTGCTTCAACCCATCCGCATTCTGCGGGTCGGCGTAGAGGGCGATCGCGTCGTCCGCGTAGAGCGGCGTCTCCGCCGGAAGGGCGCCGCTCGCCTCGGCCTCCGCGAACAGCTTCTTGGTCTCGACCTTGCTGGCCTCGACGTCGGGCTGGTCGAACGGATTGATGCCGATCACCGCGCCGGCCACCGCGGTCGCCATCTCCAGCCGGTAGAATTCCTGCGGCAGCTGCTCGATCGAATCCAGAGTGATGCGGGCGATCGGGTGGCCGTCGCGCTCCAGAGCGCGCAGTGCCTCGTCCTGCGTGGCCTCGGCGTTGCCGTCGAGGCGGAGATAGAGGAAGAACCGATCGTGGCCGTAGACCGCCGGCACGCCCACTGGCTCGCCGTCCACAGGGACGAGGCCCTTGCCCTGCTTGCCGGTCGATTCCGCGATCAACTGCTCGGCCCATGCGCCGAAGCTGGCGATCGCCGGTGAGGCGATGACCGTCACCTTGTCGCGCCCGGCGCGCGCGGCGGCGCCGATGGCGGTGCCGAGAAGGACGCCCGGGTTCACGGCCGGAGGCACGGCCGGGCCGCAGGAGCGGACCATGATCCGGGCGGTCTCGAGGAGCGCCTTCACGTCGAGGCCCATGGCGGCGGCGGGCACGAGGCCGAAGGCCGAGAGCACCGAGTAGCGCCCGCCGATCTGCTTCACGCCGTAGAAGATCTTCTTGAAGGTGCCCGCCTTCGCGGCACGCTCCATGTCTGAGCCCGGATCGGTCACGGCCACGAAATGGTCGCCGGCCCGATCACCGAGCGCCTCCTTGGCGCGGGCCAGGAAGTAGTCGCGGAAGACGTTGGGCTCGAGCGTCGAGCCCGACTTCGACGCCACGATGAACAGCGTCCTGGCCAGATCGATGCTCGCCTCGAGGGCGCGGACCTGATCCGGGTGGGTCGAGTCGAGGATCTGGAGCTTCGGGAACCCCTCACGCTGGCCATAGGTCAGGCTCAGCACCTCCGGACCGAGGCTCGAGCCACCCATGCCCAGCACCACCGCGTCGGTGAAGCCTTGCGCCTTCACCCAGTCGGAGAAGGCGGCGTAATCCGCGGCCTTCTCCAATTCCTCCTCGACGATGTGCAGCCACCCGAGCCAGTTCGCCTCGTCATGACCGGACCAGACCGAGGCGTCGCCCGCCCAGAGCCGGCGGATCGACCCGCTCGCGCGCCAGGATTCGACCGTCTTCTTCGCCTCGGCCGCGAGGGCCTCGTCCAGAGCGAGGCTCTGGCCGTCCAGACGGTGCCCGAGGAGTGCCAGCCGCTTGCCGGCGACCGCGCCCAGCAGGTTGTCGGCCGCGTCGATGAAGAGCTGCACGCCCTCCTTCACTAGCTGCTCGGCGATCTTTTCGATCTCGATGCCGCTCCGGGCGAGCCGTGCCATCACGGCCTCGGCGCCGGGGACATCCTCCTCGATCGTCGCCCGCACTACGCCGTGGTCGCGGAACGCGTCCATCGTTGCCGGCGGCATGGTGTTGACGGTGTTCGGTCCGATCAGCTCCTCGACGTAGAGGACGTCGGAATAGGCCTTGTTCTTCACGCCCGTCGAGGCCCAGAGGAGCCGTTGCGCCTTGGCGCCCTTCTCGGCGAGAGCCGTCCATTTCGACTCGGCGAAGATGCGCTTGTAGCGCTGGTAGGCGAGCTTGGCGTTGGCGATCGCCACCTTCCCCTTGAGCTGCTCCAGGGCGATCTTCTCTTCGGGGTCGTTCGCCTGGGCGATCTTCTCGTCGAGGAGCTTGTCGACCAGCACGTCGATGCGGCTGATGAAAAAGCTCGCCACGCTGGCGATCCGCGAGACGTCGTGGCCGGCCTTCGCGCGCTCGTCGAGACCGTCGATGAAGGCGCGGGCCACGGCCTCGTAGGCCTCCTGCGAGAACAGCAGGGTGACGTTGATCGAGATGCCCTCGGCCGTGAGCTGGCGGATCGCCGGGATTCCCTCGGGGGTCGCCGGCACCTTCACCATCAGGTTGTCGCGCGAGACTGCCTTGTGCAGGCGCCGCGCTTCGGTCAGCGTCGCCTCGGTATCGAGGGCGAGGTAGGGCGAGACCTCCAGGCTGACATAGCCGTCGGCACCGTCACTCGCTTCGTAGACCGCGCGGAGCACGTCGGCGGCCGCCTGAATATCGGCGATGGCCAATCCCTCGTAGAGGTCGATCACGCGGCTGTCGCCGGTCGCCTGCACGGCCTTGAGGCTGTCGTCATACTCGTCCGAGTGGCCAATCGCCTTCTCGAAGATCGACGGGTTGGAGGTGACGCCCCGCAGGCCGTCCCGCTCCACGAGTTGCTTCAGTTCGCCCTTCGCGATGAATCCGCGGGCCACGAAATCGAGCCAGACCGCTTGATCCTGTTCGTCGTGCAGGGCCTTGAGCGCGTTCATGTCGGTTCCTCGTCTCGCGTACCGCGTACTCTCGCCCGAACGCGCTCTCCCGCACGGGCGGGGCGGAAGAGCAGGCGCTCAGGCTACTTTCTGTGTTTGGCCACCTGCGCCTTGGCGGCGTCCAGGACCTTCTCGGGGGTAAAGCCGAACTTGGTCTGGAGATCCTTGATCGGCGCCGAGGCGCCGAAGGTGTGCATGCCGATGATCGCGCCCTCGGAGCCGGCGTAGCGGTCCCAGCCGATGACGCTGCCCTGCTCCACGGCGACCCGGGCCTTCACGGCGGGCGGCAGAACCGAGTCGCGGTAGGCCGCGTCCTGCCGCTCGAACAGGTCCCAGGACGGCATCGACACCACCCGAGCCTTCACGCCCTCGGCCTTCAGGGCTTCGTAGGCACCGATGCAGAGCTGCACCTCGGATCCCGAGGCCAGCAGGATGACGTCGGGCGTGCCTTCCGAATCGGCAAGCACGTAGCCACCCTTGGCGGTGCCCGAGGCCGCGCCGTACTTGGTGCGGTCGAGAGTCGGCAGCGGCTGGCGCGACAGCGCGAGCACCACCGGCTGGTTCCGCAGCGAGAAGATCACCCGGTAGGCCTCGGCGACCTCGTTGGCGTCGGCCGGCCGCAGGGTCACGAGGCCCGGGATGCACCGCAGCGACAGGAGCTGCTCCACCGGCTGGTGGGTCGGCCCGTCCTCTCCCACGCCGATCGAGTCGTGGGTGAAGATGTGGAAGACCGGCAGCTCCATCAGCGCGGCGAGCCGGATCGGCGGGCGCATGTAGTCGGCGAAGACCAGGAAGGTCGCCCCGTAGGCCCGCAGGCCGGAGAGGCCCAGGCCGTTCACGATCGAGCCCATGGCGTGCTCGCGGACGCCGAAATGCAGGTTGCGGCCGCCCGGCGAGAACGGACCGAACGAGCCCGCGCCCTCGAAGGTCAGGTTCGACTTGTTGGACGGCGCCAGATCCGCCGAGCCGCCGAGCAGGAACGGCACGTGCTGGGCAATGGCGTTGAGCACCTTGCCGGAGGATTCGCGCGTGGCGAGGCCCTTGGCGTCCGGCTCGAAGACCGGGATATCCTTGTCCCAGCCCTCCGGCAGGCGGCCCTCCAGGAAGGCGTTCAAATCCTCGGCGTGCTCGGCATCGGCGTCCTTGGCCTTGGCGAGCAGACCCTGCCATGCGTCGTAGAGGCCGGCGCCGCGCTTGCCGATGCCGTCGCGGAAGTTCTCCTGCACGCCGTCCGGCACGAGGAACTGCGCGTCCTCGGGCCAGCCATAGGCGCGCTTGGCACCCTTGACCTCGTCCTCGCCCAGTGCGTCCGAGTGGGCCTTGGAGGTGCCCTGCTTCTTTGGCGCGCCGTAGCCGATCACCGACTTGACGATGATCAGGGTCGGCCGGTCGTTGGTGGCCAGGAAGGTCTCGATCGAGCCGGCCAGTGCGTGCACGTCGTTCGCGTCGGCGACGCGCAGCACCTGCCAGCCATAGGCCAGGAAGCGGGTCGCCACCTCCTCGCCGAAGGCCAGTTCCGTGTGACCCTCGATGGTGACGGTGTTGTCGTCGTAGATCCAGCAGAGATTGGCGAGCCGCAGGTGGCCGGCGAGTGAGGCGGCCTCCGAGGCGACCCCCTCCATCAGATCGCCGTCCGAACAGACCGCGTAGACGTTGTAGTCGAACAGCGGCAGATTCGGCCGGTTGAGGTGCTGGCCGAGAAAACGGCTGCCCATGGCCATGCCGACGGAGTTGGCCACGCCCTGGCCCAGCGGGCCGGTGGTGGTCTCAACACCGGTGGTGAAGTGGTATTCCGGATGACCCGGGGTGCGGCTGTCGAGCTGGCGAAACTTCTTGATATCCTCCAGCGACACCGCCGGAGCGTTGCCGCCGTCGCTTTCGGCGACCCCCGCGAGGTGCAGGAGCCCATAGAGCAGCATCGAGGCGTGGCCGCAGGACAGCACGAACCGGTCGCGGTTCGGCCAGTGCGGATGCGCCGGGTCGTAGCGCAGATAGCGGTTCCACAGGGTGTAGGCGACCGGCGCCAGCGCCATGGGCGCGCCGGCATGGCCGGAATTGGCCTTCTGCACCGCGTCGATCGCGAGCGTCCGGATCGTGTTGATGCTGAGGGTATCGATCTCAGCGAGGGCCGCCTTGGCCGGAGTGTCAGCACCGCTCATGATGTCGCGTCTTCCAGTTCGCCTCTCGCGGTCCGCTTGGCGGCTTCGCGCTGCCGTAGGACGGCGGGAGGAGCTCCGTTGGCCTTACCACCCTGCCGATCCGCCGGCCCTTCGCCGCGCGTATAGCTGAGCAGCGTGTTGACAAGCGCGACATGCGTGAACGCCTGCGGGAAGTTACCCACAAGACGCTTCGCTTGCACGTCGTATTCCTCGCTGGCGAGACCGAGGTCGGTGCAGATGCCGATCAGGCGCTCGATCAGCGTCGCCGCCTCGTCGCGGCGCCCCAGGCCGATCAGGTTGTCGGCGTACCAGAAGGTGCAGGGCAGGAAAGCCCCCTCGTTGCCGGTCAGGCCGTCGGTGGTCTGCCCCTCGGTCTCGTAGCGCAGGATGAACCCATCTCGCATCAACCCCTTGCCGATCGCCTCGACGGTGCCGATCACCCGGGGATCATGCTGCGGCAGGAAGCCGGTATGGGCGATGAGCAGCAGGCTCGCGTCCAGCGCCTTCGAGCCATAGGACTGGACGAAGCTGTTGAGCGCGGGATCGAAGCCCTTCTCGCAGACCTCGGCGTGGATCTCGTCCTTGATAGCGCGCCAGCGCGCGGCCTGTTCCTCGGTGGCGCCATTCTCGTGCATCTCATGCATGCGCAGGGCGCGGTCGAACGCGACCCAGGCCATGACCTTGGAATGGGTGAAGTGGCGCCGTCCGCCGCGCACCTCCCAGATCCCCTCGTCGGGCTGGCGCCAAGCCTGCTCCAGATGGCCGAGGATCGCCAGGCCGACCCGTATTCCGTCCTTGCTCACCGGGAGGCCGCGCGCATGGGCCTGATAGAGCGCGTCGAACAGCTCGCCGTAGACGTCGAGCTGGAACTGGCTGGCGGCGGCGTTGCCGATCCGGACCGGCCGGGAATTCTCGTAGCCGGGCAGCCAGTCCAGCTCGATCTCGGGCAGAAGCCGCTCGCCGCCGATCCCGTAGAGGATGTGCGCCTGCTCTGGGTTGCCGGCAACGGCCCGCAACAGCCAGCCCAGCCAAGCGCGCGCCTCGTCGATATAGCCCCCGTCCATCAGGGCGATCAGCGTCAGCGTCGAATCGCGCAGCCAGCAGAAGCGATAATCCCAGTTGCGGATCCCGCCGAGCCCCTCCGGCAGGGACGCCGTGGGCGCCGCCACGATGCCGCCGGTGGGTTCATAGATCAGCGCCTTGAGAGTCAGGAGGGAGCGCTGCAGCACGCGGTCCCAGGCGGTACCGCCGGTGCAGCGCGAGGTCCATTCGCGCCAGTGCTGATCCGTGGCTAGGAGGGCCCTGCGGGGCTCGATCGGGGGCGGGTCGTCCTCGTGCGAGGGGCCGTAGCTCAGGACGAACCGGTGCTTCTCGCCGGCATGGACGGTGAACTCGGACACCGTGGTCTGCGCGTTGGATCCCTTGAGATGGACGTCGCTGCGCAGCACGACCTTGTGCGGCCCCGAGACGGCGCGCAGGTCGCCGAGCTCCGAGCGGGACACCCAGGGCACGGCCGAGCCGTAATCGAAGCGGACCGCCATCTCCATCCGCATCGCGACCCGCCCATGCACGCCCTCGACGAGTCGCACGAGATGGGACCCGTCGCCGACTGGCATGAAATCCGTAACCAGGACTTCCCCCTGCCGCGTTCTGTGGCGGGTCTCGAGGACGAGGCTGCCCGGCCGGTACGACCACCGCGTCTCGACGTTCTCGGCCTCGGGAAAGATCTTCCAGAATCCGTGCGCCTCGGTTCCCAGCAGGCTGGTGAACAGGGAGGCCGCATCGAAGCGCGGCCAGCACAACCAGTCGACGCTGCCCTGCCGGCTGATCAGCGCCGCACTGCGGCAATCCCCGATGAGCGCGTAATCCTCGATGCGTGCAGCCATCCGGCCCCGGCTCCGGTCCGCGGACGGCAGCCCGGGCCATCCGCTGCAATGCACCTAGGACGGGATACCGGGAGGTCCAGGGGAGCCCGGACTTGGAAGGGGATGTCCGGGGGCGGACCTCCGGAGATCCCTCCAATGCGGAGACGTGCTGCGTCCGCGGGTCTGCATCCCGGTTCCGCCCAGCGAGCCAAGCGGTTGCCGACATGTCCTCCCGAGAACGAGGGCGGAAATCTGCATGCCTGCGGAACAATATGGGAGGTCAGGTGCGGCCCTCGCGGAAGATCCGCCCGTCAGCGCAGGCAGTCGGCCACCGCCAGGGACACGGACCCCTTCATCGCCGCCGCGCCGCTGCGCACGAGGTTGGCTGCGTCGCCGACAACCCGCGCGGCAGGCGCCAATGTCTCCGCCACCGTCTCGACGAAGGGGAGGGCCGAACCCGGAACCGGTCCATCCCCGCCCGGCTCGGCAGCCTCCGCATGCGCGGCGACGAACGGATCCACGGCGCGTTGCGGAATTTCCGGGCAACGCCGACCCGGGCAGGCGCGGCGGTTCACGGCGAGGCGGCCCGCCGGCCGGGTCGGGCTCCCCGTATGCAGGGCCACGGCCTTCGAGGCCGAGCCGTCGAGCGGATAGGCTTCAGCGAAGGCCATCGAAGCCGGCACACGGGCAGGCGCCGGGACGAGGGCAACCGATCTGGCGAAATCGGTCGCGGAAGGCGCCGTCCGGGCGGGAGCCGGTCCGACGGAGTCAGTCGTAAGCGGATCGCGCAGCGCAAGGTTCGCCTCGGCGCCGGGCCGGACCGGATTCGACGATGGGCAGTAGAGCGAGGCCAGGCCCAGGAGCCCTACGACAGCCAGCGTCGGCAGGAAGGGCATGGACACGCGGCCGTTCGCGGTATCCGTCAGGGCGGGCTTATCTGGCCTGCGCATCCGAATCACCGATCTCCATGACCGCCTCGAGGCGTAGAGAATGCGGCCAGCATTGCGGCGGAAGCTGGACCGTTTCTTTGCGCGCCGGTTACCGGCGCAGTAGAGTGGGATTCGACGTGGGCGGCCGGCCCGAGCATGGGCATGGGTCTTGCTACGATTGCCGCGGCCCGATCCGGGCAGGCCTCCAGAGAAGACTCGCCCTGTTCCGGGCCACGATGACCGAAACCAATCTCACTGTCGCCGTGATCGATCCAAGCCGTGCCCGCGCGGCCATTCTCGAAGAGGGCCTGCGGGCCGCCGGGATCGGGCGCGTGGTCGTGATCCCCGACACCGCCGATCTCATGGAGCGCGTGGCCGCGCTGAAGCCCGACGTGGTGGTGATCCATCTGGAGAGCCCGAGCCGGGACATCCTCGAACAGATGTCGGGTGTCTCCCGGCAGGTCGAGCGGCCGGTGGCGATGTTCGTCGACCGGTCGGATTCGACCATGATGCAGGCCGCCGTCGATGCCGGGATCTCCGCCTACGTGGTGGACGGGCTAAGGGCCGAGCGAATCAAGTCGATCCTCGATATCGCGATCCTGCGCTTCAATGCCTTCGCGCGGCTCCAACGCGAGCTGACGGAGGCGCGGGGTGAACTCGCCGACCGCAAGCTGATCGAGCGGGCGAAGGGCATCCTGATGAATCTGAAGGGACTTTCCGAGGACGAGGCGTACAAGCAACTGCGCCGCAAGGCCATGAACGAGAAGCGCAAGATTGCCGACATCGCCCGGGCGATCGTCACCACCGCGGACCTGCTCGGATGAGGCTCCAGCTCGGTTATGTTCCGCTCTGCGATGCGGCGCCTCTGATCGCGGCCCACGAACTGGGCTTCGCCCGGGCCGAAGGGCTTGACCTCGACCTCATAGCCGAACCGTCCTGGGCGACGCTGCGCGACCGGCTGGCACTGGGATACCTCGACGCTGCGCACATGCTGGCACCTCTGGCGTTGGCGAGCCGGCTCGCCCTGTCCGGTCCCCCTTCGGACCTGATCGTGCCGCTCCAGCTCAGCGCCAACGGCAACGCCGTCACCCTGTCTCGCACTCTCTGGAAAGCGATGGCTCCGGACAGCGAGGCTCCGGCGGATGTCGCCCGTGCCTTCGCCGGCGTCGCGGAGGCGCGGCATCGCGCCGGCAGCACCGTCACCCTTGGCACCGTCCACCCCTTCTCGTGCCACAGCTATCAGCTGCGGCTGTTCGCCGAGGCGGGCGGGCTCGATCCGGCGGCGCTCCGGACGGTCGTGGTCCCGCCCCAACATTGCGTCGAGGCTCTGGCTCGCGGTCTCGTGGACGGATTCTGCGCAGGCGCGCCCTGGAACGATGTGGCGGCCGCGGCTGGCCATGGGCGGATCGCGGTGCAGGGGAGCGCCCTGGCGCCGGATGTGGTCGAGAAGGTTCTGGCCGTCTCGGCACGGCTCGACGACGCGATTCTGCCACTGGTGCGTGCGGTCGCGCGGGCGGGACGCTGGTGCGCGGATCCGGAGAACCGGACCGAGCTGATCCATCGCCTGGGCCGCCGGACTTATCTGAACCTCGATCCGGCCCTGATCGGCCGGGCCTTTCCCGGCGATCCGGATGCACACGCCGAGACCGGTATGGGCCTCCGCCTCGGCGAGCCTGTCCAGGAGCCACGGGCGGAGCATGCCCGCTGGGTTCTGGAGCAGATGCACGCGTCGCAGCAGCTTCCCCCGCATCTGGACATCGCGGCAGCGATTAAGACCGTCTACAGACCGGATCTCTACCGTACGGCGATTGCGGATCCTTGAGGTCGGCGACACTTCATGCCGTTCGTCACCAGCTCGCTGAAACGGCTCGAACGGTGGTGGAACGCCAGGCAGGCTCGCCCGTTGTGCCTCCGCCATGCCTGGATGTCGCAAACTCGAAACTGGATCGTCGATGTCGCATCCGCGTGGGCGGGTCGAACTTCGACGCTACGTGAACCGGGGCGGCCGGGTGCCACGCGCCTGCAACGACAACCGCCGGGCCGGGGCGCATCCCGCCTGGTATTGGGCTCTCGTAGCAGGAGCGATGCCGACTTTGGGCCTCTTGGCGATGCTGTCGACGTTCCTCTAGCGAAGCGTGATGGCAAATTATTAATTCGTCTAATGTGTCCGAGAGCGAGTCAGTCTTTCGCTCCGCCGACTGTCCGGCAATTCCGTTGCGATCGACCGCTTCCCCATAACGTTCAGCAGCATAATTGCTGAGCCAATCGACTGGACGCGCCTTCTATTGGGAACGCGCTGGCGTCCTCCTCGACGCGCATCGTGGACCTGGGTCGTGATCGACCGACCGTAGCCGCTGCGTCCTTCCTCTACTCCTCCCCGACATGTCGGGCATCGTCGCCCGTTACTGGCCACCTTGCCGGCGCGTGATCGGTTTTGTGCCGGTCCGCACAGTTTTTGTGCAGCGCCGCAACGCGTCCGCCTAGCGGCATTGGTCGCGGCGGCGTCCACCAATCCGAGAGCATCCCCAGCCCCTCGCATCGCATGCATCGGTTGGCACGGAACCTGCAAACTCCTCCTTCGTCCGTCAATGGCGACGGACAGCGCCGTCAGCGAGGCCGCTGATCCGGTTCTCCCTGAGGCTGAAGCCTGATGGGGGGACGACCGGCAGCGGCTTTTTCGTGGGCGGTCCGCCAACGACCCTGCACTCGAGGTTCCAGACGCGATCGAGCGATGGCGATATCTCCCAAGGACACACGCGGACACGACGCGCGCGCCGGGTCGGACCTGCCGCGCGAACGGCTCGTCGTCGTCGGCAACGGCATGGCCTCCCTGCGCTTCCTGGAGCGGCTGACGGAGGTTGCCCCGGGCCGCTTCGACATCACCTGCATCGGGGCCGAACCCACCGCAGCCTATAACCGGGTCCTGCTCTCCTCGCTGCTCGGCGGTGAGGTCGATGAGGCGGCCTGCGCCTTCCGCGGCCTCGACTGGTACGCGGATCACGGCATTCGCCTGATTACCGGCGCGCCGGTGACGCAGATCGACCGGGAGAACGGGCTCGTGATCGTGGGCGAGACCCACGTTCTGCCCTTCGACAAGCTGGTCCTCGCGGTCGGCTCCTTGCCGATCCGTCTGCCGAAGCCCGGTATGGACCTTCCGGGCGTCATCACCTTCCGCGACCTCGCCGACGTGGTGGCGATCCGCAAGGCGGCCGTGCAGCACGCCCGCGCCGTCGTCATCGGCGGCGGCCTCCTGGGCCTCGAGGCAGCGGTTGGGCTCGCCCGCCTCGGCGTCGAGACCACGCTGCTCCACGTCATGGACCGGCTGATGGAGCGCCAGCTCGACCACCACGCGGCCGGGCTGGTGAAGCGGGCCATGGAGGCGCGGGGCGTTCAGGTGATTCTCAAGGCCGACACCGATCGGATCGAGGGCGCGTCCGGCGTCGAGAGGCTTGTCCTGACGGACGGCACCGTGCTGCCGGCCGATCTCGTGGTGATGTCGGTGGGCGTGCGCCCGTCGGTGGCGCTGGCGAAGGAAGCGGGATTGACGATCGGCCGGGGCATCACGGTCGATGATCGGATGACGACGTCGGACGCGCGCATCTTCGCCCTGGGCGAATGCGCCGAGCACCGGGGCCAGATCTATGGCCTGGTGGAGCCGGCCTACGAGCACGCTGAGACGCTGGCCCGCCATCTCTCCGGTCAGCCAGCCGAGTACCGGGGTACGGCTTTGTCCACGAGCCTGAAGGTTTCGGGCCTGCCGGTCTTCTCGGCCGGGATCGTGGACACGCCCGACGACGCCGAAGCGATCGTCCTCTCGGATCCCGGCGCCGGCCTCTACCGCAAGCTGCTGGTGCGCGAGGGTCGGCTGATCGGTGCGGTGTTCGTCGGCGACATCGCCGAGCAGGGCGCCTGCAAGGAGCTGATCCGCTCCGGTGATCCGATCACGAATGTGGACGACTTGATGTTCGGGCGCGCCGCGCCCGAGCCGCTGGCTGCTTGAGGAGGCGCGGATGTCCCAGACCACCACCCAGACCGCCCCCGGCGCATTCGAGGCCGAGCAGAAGCGCTACCTCGAGGGCTTCGCCTCCGGCATTGCTGCCGTCCGCCTGACCGGTGGCCTCGCCTCGGGCGGGGCCGGGGCGGCCGCGCCGCCCGCCGAGCCTACGGGCCCGGATGCGATCCACATCAAGGCGCAGGACCGGACCGTCAAGGAGGGCGGCAAGCTCTGCGAGCAGGAGAAGTGGAAGCGCGCCGAAAACCCCTTCGACGGCCATAACCGCCTGATCCAGGAGGCCGCCGCCGGCAAGCAGCCGAAGCCCGAAGACAATTTCCGCTGGCGCTACCACGGCCTGTTCTGGGTCGCCCCAAACCAGGTCTCCTATATGTGCCGGCTGCGGATCCCGAACGGGATCCTGCACCATTGGCAGTTCGCGGGCGTCGCCGACCTCGCCGATGAACACGGCGGCGGCTACGTCCACGTGACGACCCGGGCGAACCTGCAGGTGCGGGAGATCAGTCCCGAGCACGCCCAGCCCTTCCTCGACGGGCTGACCGATATCGGCCTCACCGCCCGCGGCGCGGGCGCCGACAACATCCGCAACGTCACCGGCTCGTCGACCGCCGGCATCGACGCCCAGGAGCTGCTGGACACGCGCCCGCTCGCCAAATCCTGGCACAACTGGATCCTCAACGACCGCTCGCTCTACGGCCTGCCGCGTAAGTTCAACGTCGCCTTCGACGGCAGCGGCATCATGCCGACCCTGGAGGAGACCAACGATATCGGCTTCCAGGCGGTGGAGGTTCTCGAGGGCGCTACCGTGCCGCCGGGCATCTACATGCGCCTCGTCCTCGGCGGCATCTCGGGCCACCGGGACCTCGCCCGCGACACCGGGATCGTGCTGAAGCCGGAGGATTGCAACGCGGTCGCCGACGCGATCATCCGGGTGTTCATCGAGAACGGCGACCGGACAAACCGCAACAAGAGCCGGATGAAGTACGTCCTCGACGCCTGGGGCTTCGACAAGTACCTCGCCGCCGTCGAGGAGAAGCTCGGCCGCAAGTTCGACCGGGTCGCGCCGGAGCACGTGGCGCCGCGCAAGCCCACCGATCGGTTCGCCCATGTCGGCGTCCACGCCCAGAAGCAGCCCGGCCTCAACTGGATCGGCGTGGTCCTGCCGGTCGGCAAGATGACCAGCGATCAGGTGCGGGCGCTGGCCAAGATCGCGGCCGAGTGCGGCGACGGCCAGATCCGCCTGACCGTCTGGCAGAATTTCATCTTCTCCGGGGTGCCGGACGCGAAGGTCGCCGAGGTCGAGGCCCGGGTCGAGGCGCTGGGGCTCACCACTAGGGCGGCGGGCATCCGCTCCGGCCTCGTGGCCTGCACGGGCGCGAAGGGGTGCAAGTTCGCGGCCTCCGACACCAAGGGCCACGCCCTGATCATCGCCGACCACGTCGAGCGGGCCGTGCCGAATCTCGACGTCCCGGTGAACGTCCACCTCACCGGCTGCCACCACAGCTGCGCCCAGCACTACATCGGCGATATCGGGCTGATCGGCGCGAAGGTCATCGTCTCGGAGGAGGGCGACACCGTCGAGGGCTACGACGTCGTGGTCGGCGGCGGCTTCGCCGAGAACCCGAAGATCGGCACCGAGATCTGGAAGGCCGTGAAGGCCGAGGATGCGCCGTCCCGCGTCGAGGCGCTGCTGCGCGCCTACCTCGCCCTGCGTCAGAGTCCTGAGGAAAGCTTCCAGGCCTTCACCAGCCGCACGGGCGCGGAGGCGCTCCGCGACGCCGCCGAGGACCAGCCTGCCCTGAGGGCCGCCGCATGACCCAGCACGTCTCGCCCCCCCTCGTCCTGATCCCCGAGACCGCACCCTTCAACGAGGACCAGCGCGCTTGGCTCTCGGGCTACTTCGCGGCTCTGCTCGGCCCCGCCGTCGCGGGTGCCACGGCGCTGCCCCCCGGCGAGGCGCCGGCGACCGGCCCGAAGCTGGCCGACAACGACGACGCGCCCTGGCACGACCCCTCCGTGCCGATCGGCGAGCGGATGGAGATGGCCAAGGATCGCCCCGAGCCGCAGAAGCTGATGGCCGCCATGGCCCAGCAGGATTGCGGCCAGTGCGGCTACAACTGCGCCGACTACGCCAACGCGATCTTCCTCAAGAACGAGGCGCGCCTGAACCTTTGCCAGCCCGGCGGCAAAGAGACCCTGCGCATGCTCAAGAAGCTGGACGAGGAGTTCGGCGCCGGCGGCGGCGCTCCGGCCTCTCCGAAGGCGGAGGACGATGCCCCGAAGGCGGCGGCCGATCTCGGCCCGCTCGGCTATTGCCGCGAGAACCCAGTCGAGGCGCTGTTCCTGTCCCGCCGCCGCCTCAACGATCCGGGCGGCGAGAAGGAGACGTGGCACATCGAGATCGGCCTCGACGGCACGCCGATCCAGTACGAGGTCGGCGATTCCTTGGGCCTGTTCCCCGCCAACGCCCCGGCGCTGGTCGACGCCGTGATCGCGGAACTCGGCGCCCGACCCGAGCGGGTGATCGGCGACAGGACCCTGCGTGAGCACCTGCTGATCAACTACGCGCTGGGCGCCGCGCCCGACAACCTCTACCAGCTCCTGTCACTGCTCACCTCGGGGCCGGCCCGCAAGAAGGCGCAGGCGCTCGCCTCCGGCGAGGATCCGGACGGCGATGCCGCCTATCTCGACGTGCTCGGCGCGCTCCACAAGTTCCCGGGCGCGCGGCCCGATGCCGAGGTCTTCCTCGAGGCCTTGGACGAGTTGCAGCCGCGGCTCTACTCGATCTCGTCCTCGCCGAAGATGGATGTCGGGCGCGTGTCGCTGACCGTGGACGCAGTGCGCTACAACCACCGCTCGCGGCTTCGGCTTGGCGTCGCCTCGACCCATCTGGGCGAGCGCCTGCCCGAGCAGACCAGGGTGAAGGTCTATCTTCAGAAGGCCCACGGCTTCGGCCTTCCGGCCGACCTGTCGAAGGACGTGATCATGTGTGGCCCCGGCACAGGGATCGCGCCGTTCCGCGCCTTCCTGCGCGAGCGCGCTGTCACGCAGGCGCCGGGCCGCAACTGGCTGTTCTACGGCCACCAGCGGCAGGCCTCGGACTTCTTCTACAAGGACGAGCTGAACCAGTTGAAGGACGACAAGGTGCTCACCCGCCTGTCCCTGGCGTGGTCCCGGGACGGCAAGGAGAAGACCTACGTTCAGGACCGGATGCGCGAGAACGGCGCCGAGCTGTGGAAATGGCTCGAGGGTGGCGCGCATTTCTACGTCTGCGGCGATGCCAAGCGCATGGCCAAGGACGTCGAGCGGGCGATCATCGACGTGGCGGCGCAGTTCGGCGGCAAGAGCCCGGAGGATGCGGTGGCCTACCTCGCAGCGCTCAAGAAGGCCGGACGGTATCAGGCCGACGTGTACTGAGCGCTGCGCGCGCTCCTCCCCCTTTGCGGGAGGAGCCGGAGGTGGGTGGTGCAGGATCGAGTGCAACGGCGCCTTCTGCACCACCCCCACCCCTGACCCCTCCCTGCAAGGAGAGGGGAAAAGGACGGCGCGAAGCTTGCTCCCGTCGCGGACGCCCCTTCGAGGACTCAAGCCATGACCCAGCCAGTGGCGGCGCCGACGGTGCGAACCACCTGCCCCTATTGCGGCGTCGGATGCGGCGTGCTCGCGACTCCGGATGGGCAGGGCGGCGCCACGATCGCGGGCGATGCCGAGCACCCGGCCAATTTCGGCCGCCTGTGCTCGAAGGGTTCGGCGCTGGGCGAGACGCTGTCGCTGGAGAACCGCCTGCTCCACCCGCAAGTCGACGGGACGCAGGTCTCGTGGGACGCGGCGCTCGACACGGTGACGGAGAAACTCCGCGCAGTCGCCGCGGAGCACGGGCCGGACGCGATCGCCTTCTACCTCTCTGGCCAGCTCCTCACCGAGGATTACTACGTCGCCAACAAGCTCGCGAAGGGCTTCATCGGCACGCCGCACGTGGACACCAACTCGCGGCTGTGCATGTCGAGCGCGGTCGCGGCCCATCGCCGGGCCTTCGGCTCCGACACGGTCCCGGGCTGCTACGAGGATCTCGACGAGGCCGACCTGATCGTGCTGGTCGGCTCCAACACCGCGTGGTGCCACCCGATCCTGTTCCGCCGCATGGCCGACGCGAAGGAGCGCCGCGGCACCAAGTTCGTGGTCATCGACCCCCGCCGGACCCAGACCGCGCAGGAATCCGACCTGTTCCTCGGGATCCGGCCGGGTACCGACACCGCCCTGTTCTCGGGCCTGCTGGTCTACCTGTCCGACAACGGTTTTCGCGATCGCGCTTTCATCGATTCGCACACGGCCGGCCTCGACACCGCCCTCGACCGCGCCCGCCAGATCGCCCCGGACGTGACGGCGGTCGCCGCCGCGACGGGCGTGCCGGAGGCCGACATCGCGGCCTTCTACGCCCTGTTCGCCGGCACCCGCCGGGTGGTCACGGCCTTCTCGCAGGGGGTGAACCAGTCGGCGCAGGGGACCGACAAGGGCAACAGCATCATCAACTGCCACCTCATCACCGGCCGCATCGGCGAGACCGGGATGGGGCCGTTCTCCCTGACCGGCCAGCCCAACGCCATGGGCGGGCGCGAGGTCGGGGGGCTCGCCAACATGCTGGCCGCCCACATGCACTTCACCCCGGAGGAGGTGGACCGGGTACGCCGCTACTGGGGTGCCCCGCGGATCATCACCGGCGAGGGCATGAAGGCGGTGGCGCTGTTCGAGGCGGTCAGCCGGGGCAAGATCAAGGCGCTCTGGGTGATGGGCACGAACCCGCTGGTCTCAATGCCGCGGGCCGACGCGATCCGCGAATCACTCGCGGGACTCGACCTCTATGTGGTGTCCGAGGCGGTGGCGGATTCCGACACCGCCCGGGGCCGGGGTAGGACCACCGTGCTGCTGCCCGCCCAGGCCTGGGGCGAGAAGGACGGCACCGTCACCAATTCCGAGCGGCGGATCTCGCGCCAGCGCCGCTTCCTCACGAGCCCCGGCGAGGCGCGGCCCGACTGGGCGGCGCTGTCCGACGTCGGACGCCGCCTCGGCCACGGAAGGGCCTTCGCGTTCGACTCCGCCGCGGCGATCTTCCGCGAGCATGCCGGGCTGTCGGCCTACGAGAACAACGGCACCCGCGACTTCGACCTCGGCGCGCTCGCGGAGATCAGCGACGCCGCCTACGACGTGACCCTGCCGGTGCAGTGGCCGATCCCGAAGCGCTCCGGCTTCCGGGGCGCCTCGCAGGGCAAGGCACGGCTGTTCGGCGATGGCCGGTTCTATACCTTCGACCAGCGGGCCCGCTTCGTCGCCGTACAGCCGCCCGCCCTCGCGCTCGCGGCCTCACCGGCGTTCCCGCTCATGCTCAACACCGGCCGGGTCCGCGACCACTGGCACACGATGACGCGCACCGGGAAGAGCCAGCGCCTCTCGGCGCACCGCGCCGTCCCGTTCGTCGAGGTCCATCCGGACGACGCGGCGGCCCACGGCCTCGCGGAGGGCACCATCGCCCGGCTGACGACCGCGCACGGCGCGGCCGAGCTGGAGGTGACGGTCACCGACACGGTGGTGCCGGGCAGCCTGTTCATGCCGATGCACTGGGGCGGCGCCTTCGCGTCGGAGGCCCGGGTCGGCGCGCTGGTGCGGGGCATGCCGGACCCGGTATCGGGCCAGCCCGAACTTAAAGCGACCCCGGCGGCGATCGCGCCCGTCGGCTACCGCGCCCGCGGCTTCCTGCTAACGCGTCGGCAGGTGGCGATGCCCGAGGGCTGGTGGTGGGCGCGCGCCGCGATCACCGGCGGCTGGGGCGCGCAGTTCGCCACCGCCGACAGCTCCCGGGCGGTGGCGCTGATGGTGCGCGGACTGATCCAGAGCGAGGCGCTGTCGGGCTGCGAACTGGCGGAATATGCCGACCACGCCCGCGACCGCTACCGCTGCGCGGTCTACGACGGCGACCGCCTCGTAGCCTGCCTCGCCTACGCGCCCGCCGCGGAGCGGCCGGACTGGGAGGCCGCCAAGGCTCTGTTCGCCGCCGAGGCGCCCGACGCCGCCGCGCGACGGGCGCTGCTCTCGGGCCGCGCGGCCACCGCCTCGGCCGGGCCGGTGGTCTGCGCCTGCCACGGTGTCGGCGCCGACATCATCGCCACGACCATCGCCGGGGGCGCCGGCTCCGTGGAGGCGGTGGGCGCCGCCTGCAAGGCCGGCACGAATTGCGGCTCCTGCATACCGGAGATCCGCAAGATGCTCGCTGGGCAGACCGCATGCGCCGCGTGATTTTCTGATACACTCGCCAGCGAGGACAGACCGGACCGCCCGACCAGACCACCTCATCCTGAGGTGCGGGCGCGCAGCGACCACCTCGAAGAGGCCTCCAGCCGGCCGCGCGATCCCTGGAGCCCTCCTTCGAGGCTGCTGCGCAGCACCTCAGGATCAGGGGGCGGACGGGAGAGGCCGGTTCGAGACGATTCAGGACAGGCCCGTGACCGATACTCCCCTGCGCGCAGCCCGTGCGCCTCGCGAGACCAAGGCTGCCGGCCTCGAGCCGCTGGCGGTGCTGCCCGTCTTCGTGCCGCTGCGCGGCAAACGGGTGGTGCTGGCCGGCTCCTCCGGCGGCGCGCCCTGGAAGGTGAAGGTCCTCGCCGCGGCCGGCGCCCATGTCGACGTCTACGCCCCCGAGCCCAGCGAGGAGCTGCGCGCGGTGCCGGGCGAGATCGTCGACGGGCAGGTGGTCCTGCATGAACGGGCGTGGAGCCCGGACGATCTCTGGGGCGCTGCCTTCTGCATCGGCGCCCTGGAGGACGAGGCCGAGTGCGTCGCCTTCGTGGCGGCCGCCCGCGGGGCCGGCGCCATCGTCAACGCGGTGGACCGACCGCATCTCTGCGACGTGAAGTTCGGCGCCATCGTCAACCGCTCGCCGCTCGTGGTCGGCATCTCGACCGAGGGCGCCGCCCCGGTCTTCGGCCAGACCGTGCGTGCGCGGATCGAGGCGATGCTGCCCCGCGGGTTCAGTCGGTGGGTCGCGGCCGCCCGCGACTGGCGGGACGGCGTCACCGCGCGCTTCCACGGGTTCGCCGACCGACGCTTCTTCTGGGAGCGCTTCACCGACCGGGCCTTCGCGGAGCCGGACCGCGCGCCGTCCGAAACGGACCTCGCGGAACTGCTCGGTGAAACGGAAGCCGCCCCGAAAGGCGGCGCGGTGACTCTGGTCGGAGCTGGCCCGGGGGACGCGGAGCTTCTGACCCTCAAGGCGCTGCGGGCGCTCCGCAATGCCGACGTGATCCTGTACGACGACCTCGTCGCTCCCGAGATCCTGGACTACGCCCGCCGCGAGGCCCGCACCATGCTGGTGGGCAAGACCGGACACGGCCCGTCCTGCCGCCAGGACGACATCAACGCGCTGATGGTCCAGCTCGCGCGCTCGGGGAAGCAGGTGGTGCGGCTGAAATCCGGCGACCCGCTGGTCTTTGGCCGGGCGGGCGAGGAGATCGAGGCCTGCCGGGCGGCCGGCATCCCTGTCAGCGTGGTGCCCGGCGTCTCCGCCGCGCAAGGCGCAGCGGCCAGCCTCGGCCTGTCCCTGACCCATCGCGACGCAGCGCGCCGGCTCCAGTTCGTCACGGGCCACGACCGCCGCGGCGCCCTTCCGGACGATCTGAACTGGGGCGCGCTCGCCGATCCGAGCGTCACGACGGTGGTCTACATGCCCAAGCGCACCTTGCGGGCGCTGCTGGCGCGGGCGGTGGAAGAAGGGCTGGCGCCATCGACCCCGGCGCTCCTCGTGTTCAACGCCACGCGCCCGAACCAGCAGGCCCTGCGCGGCACGGCCGCCGATCTGGCTGACCGGATCGAGGCGGCGGGGACCGACGGACCGGCGCTGCTGATGGTGGGCGAAGCCTTTGCCGAGATGCGGGGCGCTCTCCCGGTTCAGGCGGAGCAGAACGGCTCCGGTCCGTTCGGTCTGAACGACATCGACCCCACGGACAATCCGAGCCGGAGAGCCGGCAAGCCCGGCTAGCCGAGCCGCTCGGGATCAGGTCTCGCCGGCCACGAAGGCGCGCATCAGGTAGTTTGCGATCGCCATGGGCGGCGGGGCCTGGATCCCCTCAGGATGCGCACCCGCCAGCATGGCCGCGACGTCGGTCCGGGTGAACCAGCGCGCATCCTCCAGCTCGCTCGGATCGGTCACAATCGCTGCGTCGAGGCCCTCGGCGGCGCAGCCGAGCATCAGCGAGGACGGGAACGGCCAGGGCTGCGACGTCCGGTAGGTGACCGCGCCGACGCGGATCCGCGTCTCCTCGAACACCTCGCGGCGGACCGCGTCCTCGATCGTCTCGCCGGGCTCCAGGAAGCCCGCGAGGCAGGAATACATGTGCGGCCGGAAATGCGGCCCGCGGCCGAGCAGGCAGGTGTCGCCCCGGCGCACCAGCATGATCACCACCGGGTCGACCCGGGGGAAATGGTGGGCGCTGCAGCTCGGGCATTCGCGCCGAAAGCCGCCGGCCCTTGCCACGGTGGCGGTACCGCAATTGGCGCAGAAGCCGTGGCGGGCGTGCCAGTCGAGCATCGACTTGGCCACGGCGAGAAGGCCGAGCTCCTCAGCCTCCACGGCAGATTCGGTGGCGATCGACCGGAGGTCGAGGGTGCGGGTCGGCGCGGCGGCGAAGCGCTCCGCCGCTTCGGCGGGTGCGGCGGCGGCGAAGACGGGCTGCCCGTCCCGGTGCCCGAGGAAGATGCGCGTTCCGCCTTCGAGGCCGACGGCCTCCGCAGGAGCGATCAGCGCGGTCTCTCCGCGCAGCACGATCCGGTCGCCACAGATCAGAACGAGGCGGGCTTCGGCGGTGTCGAAGGCGGGCACCGACTCCTCGGGCTGCTCGGCCGAGTGGCGTACCAGGCGGTTGCGGACGAAGCCGAGGGTGTCGCGTGGATCGGTCATGCCAAGGTCAGGCCGCGGAGAAGAGAGCGCCGGCGCGCTCGAGGAGCTGGGCGCGGGCGTGGAGCGGGTAGGGCTTGCGGGTCTCGAATCCCCAGACCGGCCCCGGCCAGGCGGGATCCGAGCGGAAGCGGCCCACGATGTGGACGTGGAGTTGGGACACCACATTGCCGAGAGCGCCGATATTTACCTTGTCGGGTTTGGACAGGGCTTGCATCACCCCCGTGGCGAGGCGGGTTTCCTGCCACAGCCCCGCAGACTCGGCCTCGGAGAGGTCGGTGATCTCGGTGAGGCCGTGGCGGCGCGGTACCAGGATCAGCCACGGGAACCGGGCATCGTCCATCAGCAGCACGCGGCACAGGGCGAGGTCGCCCACTTCGGCCGTATCGGCCGCGAGGCGGGGATCGAGGGTAAAGGCTGGCTCGGTCATCGCCGACCGATGTAGCGCAGCTTCCGCTTCGGCGCGCGGATTTGCTGGGCTGTCGGTGACGCAGCGTCCCGGCCGGCCGGGTCAGAGCCCCGGCACGACGCCCTGGCGACCCACCACGATCGTCCCGGCCTCCAGCCCGCCGTCGGTGCCGGAGCGCGCAAAGATCGTCACGGCGGCGCCGGGCTGGAGCATCGCCTTCTCGCCGGGGGAGAGCTGAGTCACCGGCGTGTCCTCGGGAATCGCGAAGGAGGATTGGCCGCCCCCGTAGGCGAGCGTCAGCCGCATCGGCGTCCCCCGCTGCAGGTCAGCGACCCAGCCGGCGGTCAGGCGCGCGCCCTGCGCCGTGTCCCAGGGCTGGCTGCCCGCCTCGAAGCCGCGTTCAGAAGGCGAGTACAGCGTCACCGCGGCCGCCTGCCGCGGCACGGAGCCGGGTGCGCCGAGGACGCTGACGTAGCTCTCCGGCTTGATGCCCCGGAGGCTGGCGCCGTTGACTGCGTAGATCCGGGTGCGAGGGCTCATCCGCACGGCGAGGGTACTGCCGCTGGCGCGGCGGATGTCCAGGCGCTCCGGGTCGGCCCTGACCACGATTCCCCGGAACCGGACCGTCATCGGCTCGGCTTGTGCGCAGGGAACGGCTGCGATCGCCAGAAGGCCGGCGAGGAAGAGACGTCTCACGGGGCTGGTCACGGGGCTCCTTTCCAGGCGGCGCGCCATCCGGATGCGGGAGCCGAACGCCAAGGAGGGGCGCCGGTTCCCGGTGCGTCCCAGGAGGCAATCGGTTCGGTCGCGCTCCGCTCAATGCGCCATCAGCACTGGCATGTCGGCATGGGCGAGAACATGGCTGGTGACGCCGCCGAATATCATCTGGCGCAGGCGGCTCTGGGTGTAGGCGCCCTTGATCAGCAGGTCGCAGCCGAAGGCCTTCGCCTCAACCAGGAAAGTCTCGCCGGGCACCCGCCGGCCGGCCGGCAGGGCCCGATGCGACGCGTCCACTCCCTCGCAGGCCAGGGCCTGAGCGAGATCCTGGGCAGTCGGGCCCGGCACCATGCCGCCTTCGACGCTGAGCACCAGCACCCGCTCGGCCCGTCGCAGGAACGGCATCGCGAACGCCACCGCCCGGGCCGTCTCGGTGGATCCGTTCCAGGCGATGACCACCGCGTCCCCAAGGCTCGGGGGTGCGGTGGGCGGCGCCAGCAGGATCGGCCGGCCGCTCTCGAACAGGGCCGTCTCGAAGGTGGTCATGCGCGGGGCATTATCGGTCGTGCCTGGACGTCCGACCACCGTCGCCGAGAACAGTCGCGCATACTGGCCCAGGAATGCGTCGCCCGTGGGCACGTCCTGCCGCCAGCGGTAGCGTGGGCCGGCATCCGGCACGCGGTCCGGTATGCAGAGCCCGTCGCGGGCATGCCGCGGGATGCCGGCCCCGTCCATGAAGGCGACGAAGCGGCCGCCCGCTTCCTCGGCCTCGGCCCGGTCGGCCTCCTCGTCACGCAGCCAGGTCATGCCGCCGACCATGTCGACGGGCACGTACTCGGCAAGCGCAGGGCGCAGGGACACGCCCTCGATCAGACTACCGAAGCGCGTCGCCGCCAGCCGCGTCGTCTCGAAGACGGAGGGCAGGGCGTCGTGCATCGCGACGGGTACGAGCAGGGTCTTCATGCTGGCCTCCTCCTCGGGCCCGCGAGGCTAATCCGACCGGCCGCCCGGTGGAACCGGGGTCGACGCGGCACGCACACGGTTTTACGGCGCACCCGGATCGAGCCGCTTCCGGAGGGCGCGGGTGAGGGGCCGTTCGACGCGGCGGTGGATCGCGAGCGACGCCGCGACGCTGACCGCGAGCATCAGCGTCATGCTGCCCCAGGGATGCAGGGCAGGGGCCAGGCCGAACCGGAGCAGCCCCTCGCGCACGAGGCGCAGCGCGAACGGATGCACCAGGTAGAGGGCATAGGACGCGTCGCCGAGCCCGATGAGGCCGCGCATAGGGGATGGCAGCCGCACGACCTGCGCGACGTCGCGGGCCGGCCCGAGGGCGGCGGCCACCAGCAGGATGGCTGGCCCTCCGACGAGGAGCGGGCGCAGGCCCCCGTCGGCCTCGCCGAGGCCCGCGAGCACCCGCGCTGCCAGGACCAGCCCGAGCACGCCCAGAACCGCGAGTGCGATGCGCACGGGCAGGGCCGGCCGGAACCCTGCGCGATAGGCGAGGGCGAGTCCGGCGCCGGCGGCGAATTCGAGCACGATCGGGTTCGACCAGAAGCGCAGCGGCACCGGAAGGCCCGGCACGAGGGCGCCGACGGCCACGAGGACGGTCAGGGTCCCGCACAGCCAGGCGACGGCGCCGCGCCGGCCGAGGCCGAGGCCCGCGGCGAAAAGTACGTAGAACAGCGCCTCGTAGTTCAGGGTCCAGCCGAGGCCGTAGAGCGGCTGAATGGTGCCGTCGGGCCGGGCCGCCGGCCAGAACAGGAAGCTCGCGACGAGGGCGGAGGAATCGCGCGCCAGCGCTGCCGCCTCCCCGAGCAGATCCGGCCGCGTCAGGGCGAGGGCGAGGTAGAGCAGGCTCACCAGCCAGTAGAGAGGCACAACGCGGGCAACCCGGTGGGCGAGGAAGCGGACACGCGCGCCCGGCCGCCCGGCCAGCCGGCCACCGGCATGGACGATGACGAAGCCGGAGATGACGAAGAACAGATCGACCCCGCCCCACCAGGGCAGGAGGGTCGCGGAATCGAGCGCCGGGCCGGCTCCCCGACCGGCCATGAGCCCAACCTCGTGCCGCGCGTGGTGCCAAGCCACCATGAGGGCGGCGGCGGCGCGCAGGATCTGAACCGCGGCGAAGGTCACGGGACGCTCGCACGCCTCAACGGCCGGGCCGCACTGAATCTGCACCGGCCGCAGCGGAAGCCCGGCGAGATGGCTGTCTGCATGCCCGATCGGCGGCCCGCGCGCGGGATCGGCTCCAGTCGGGCACGACGGCGTCTGGAGCAAAAACGGCAGGAACCATAAGCCCATACCCTCGTTGACGCACCAATCCGCGAACGTGCCGGCGCCGAGTGTGTCGCCAAGCCTTCCGTGCTGCGCATGCGGCGCCTTTCCGCAGTTCGCGAGTCCATTTCGAACAGAGGTCCCAATGCTGAAGAACTACGCTGCCGCGTCCGCGCTCGTCCTGGCGCTGTCGACACCGGCCCTGGCTCAGAGCGCCAACGACTTCCGTCTGCAGTCGATGCAGGCGAACGCCTTCGAAATCCAGTCGTCTCAGATTGCCTTGTCCAAGTCGCGCAACCCGAAGATCCGCTCCTACGCCCAGGAGGCGATCCGTGACCACCGCGCCGCCAACGTGGCCCTGGCCGGCGGCCAGATGAACGGCGTTGCGGGCGATCCCGGCCTCGGCGGTCTGGTCACGGCACCGATCGCGGTGGCCGGCAGCGCCGTGGGCGCCGGCCTCGGCGCGGCGACCGGCGTGGTTGGCGGCACCCTGTCGGGCGGCCCGGTCGGCGGCCTCGAGGGCGCGGGTACCGGCGCTGCGCGCGGCGCCGCTGCGGGCGGCCAGATCGGCCGGGGCGACGTGGGGGCCACGGGTGCTTCGGCAATCGTGCCGCCGACCCCCGAGCAGCAGGCGATGCTGGCCGAGCTGTCGGCAACCCCGGCCGGCCCGCGCTTCGACCGCCTGTATGCCAACCAGCAGCTCCAGGCGCATCAGATGAGCATCGCGATGACCCAGGCCTACGCCCAGGGCGGCCCGAACCCAGCGCTGCGCAACTATGCCCAGCAGGCCCTGCCGGCCCTGGAGATGCACTACGCCCACGCCCAGCGTCTCCCGGGCGCGATGTAAGGCGGAACGCACGCGCGGCCCGGCCTCGGCCGGGTCGAACGGAGGGCGGCGGGCACGAGGCCGCCGCCTTTGTCGTTTGGAAGTCCCAGCCGCGGCACGCCGGGCTGACGCAGCGGGCGGTGCGTGACGCAGCCCCTCCGCGGACAGTCCGGGCGCGAGGGTCCGGACGGAACGGGCGGAGCGCGTCACGGGAACCGGCCGGAGACCGGATTCACGCGGGACCTGATGGCCCGTCCCGCGCCTCAGCGACGGCCCCGTGCGCTCACTCGCACGCGATGGCGGCGACGGAGCGGACGGCCTGGCCGGTCGTGTCGATTGGCGGTTTGAACGCGCCGGTCCCCGGATCGCGCACCAAGAGGGAGCCGCTGGCCACGCCGAAATGCGCCCCGTGGATCTCCAGGCGGCCATCATCGACCCGCTCCTTCACGAACGGGAAGGTGAGCAGGTTCTCCATGCTCTGGACGACCACGGCGTGTTCCAGCTTGGTCAGGTAGTCAGGCGCGCCGGGATCGCCGGCCTTGCCCTCGGCCTGCCCTACGAGCGAGACCCACTTGCCGATGAAGTCGCCGGGCGAGAGCGGCTTGGCCTTGTTGGCGTAGGCCTTGATGCCGCCGCAGGTGGCATGGCCGAGCACGACGATGTGCTTCACTTCCAAGGCCTGGACGGCGAATTCCAGGGCCGCCGAGGTGCCGTGATACTGGCCGTCGGGCTGGTAGACCGGCACGAGATTGGCGACGTTGCGGATCGTGAACAGCTCGCCCGGGCCGGCATTGAAGATCGCGCTGGGGGAGACCCGGCTGTCGCAGCAGCTGATGACCAAGATCTCCGGGTTCTGACTGGACGCAAGCTGCGCGAAGCGCCGGCGCTCGGTCGGGAAGCGATCGAGGAGAAAGGAGCGGTAGCCTTCGGTCAGGTAGACGGGGAACATAAAGTCGTCTCCAGTTAGACAATTCCGCGACAGCGGGAGTGAACTCAAAGTTCTCGCCAAGCAAGAACGCGCGGCTCGGCCGGAATAGTCCCCCGCGCGAGATCCGACGCGAGATCGGCCAGACCGGCCGGCTCGAAATGCTCGCCGCTGGCGCGCAGCTCGTCGATCGGCCACCAGCGCGTCCCGATCAGCGGGTTGTCCTCGGTCTCGGCGAGGCGGCTGGTGTTGACCCGGTCGTCGGGCAGGCGGACGAGGAAGTAGCGCTCCCGGGCGTCCCGCGCCTGCCGGAACAGGTGGAACGGGCCGTCGCAGGCGGCGACCTGCGGGCCGATCGCGACATCGCCACGGCCGATCTCTTCCTCCAGCTCCCGGCGGCAGGCGGTGACATGATCCTCGCCAGGCTCAAGGCCGCCGCCGGGCATGAACCAGAACCGAAGCGGTTTCCCGTCCGGCCCTTTGGCATGGACCGACGTGTAGGCGATGAGCAGGATCCGATCCTGCGGATCGAGGACGATCGCTCGGGCGATGTGACGGACGGGCAGGGGATTGGCGGCGCTCATGCAGCCAGAGTTAGAGCGCCCCCCGTGGACGGACACCGGCCGCGTGCGCGACAGCGTGCAAAACAGCACGCTGGGGCAGATGCCGCGCCCGGTGCTCCGGCTCAGGAAGGCATCCGCAAGGCAGGCGCCCAGATTACCACGGGAAGCCCGAAGGCGTCCTGCTCCGGCGGGTCCGGCAGCGGCACGGCCTGCCCGAGGCTGATGTCGCGGGCCACCACCAGGGCAGCCAGCGCGTCGAGATGGTCGTCCTGCGGAATGCCCTTCACCCGGGCCTCGATCAGCGCGTCCGGCAGACCCGCCGCCGCGAGGAGCGCCCACCGGAGGTCCAAGCCTTCCCGGGCGCGCTTGCCCTTCTTCGGCAGGCCGAGCGGCCGGCCGCCGTTGAGGGCATGAAAGGCCACCTCGGGATGGACTTCGTAGACCCGTGCACGCATCTCCGGGCGCTGCCGCAGGAGCGTGTCGACCGCGCGGACGTAGCGGAAGATGTTGTAGCCCTGGATCGAGGGTGCGAAGGGTGGGTCGCTCGCATCCCGCGAGGCCGCCTTCGCGGCCGCGTAGTCGGAGGCGTAGACGGCGCGCCGCGGCGGCATCGGAAACACCGACGCCCGCGCCGGCCCGAGCCGGACGCGCGCCGCCCGATCGGCGGCCCGACCGCCACCGGTGATCCGGTCGGGCAAGCCGATCGGCACGTCGATCCCGACGATGCCGGGCCGCTCCGGTGAATCGAGGAGCGCGGCAACGTCCGGGAACAGCGCGCAGCGGTATCGGTCGGGATCGTCGAGGTCGAGGAGCGACCCCGCCCAGGATCCGCGGCAGCCGTCCAGTCCCGCGATCCAGCGCGCCATATCGATCCTTGCTGTCGGTCCGCATGCGCGACCCGCGTTCTTGCCGGGATGCGCGGGGAAAGCTATCCGCGTCGCCATGGGGCGCCGCCGGCCCGGGAGAAGCGTGATGAGCGAGATCCGTCCCCGTCGCAGCGTTCTGGCGATGCCGGGCTCCAACGCCCGCGCACTTGAAAAGGCGCGGTCGCTGCCCGCCGACGTGATCCTGATCGACCTCGAGGACGGCACCGCTCCCGCCGTGAAGGCGGCAGCCCGCACCCAGGTCGCCGCCGCAGTGGCCGCGCGCGGCTTCGGCCAGCGCGAGATCGTGGTCCGGATCAACCCGCCCGAGACCGAGGACGGCGAGGCCGATCTCGTCGCGCTCGCGCAGGCCGCCCCGGACGCGATCCTGGTGCCGAAGGTCCGCACATCCGACACGTTGATCGCCGTGGGCTCACGCCTGCGCCGGCTCGGCGCGCCGCTGGCGACGCGGGTCTGGGCGATGATCGAGACGCCGATGGCGGTGGTCAACGCCGCCGAGATCGCCGGCGCGGCCCGGGACGTGGACGGGCGGCTCGGCGCCCTGGTAATCGGCCCGAACGACCTGCTGAAGGCATCCCGGATCCGGCCGCCGGGTCGGGCCGCCCTGATCCCCTGGCTGATGACCGTGCTGGCCGCCGCCCGGGCCTACGAGATTGAGGCGATCGACGGCGTCTTCACCGACCTTAACGACGCGGCCGGGCTCGAGGCCGAATGCGCGCAGGGGCGCGACCTCGGCTTCGACGGCAAGATGCTGATCCACCCGAGCCAGATCGGCCCGGCCAACGCGGCCTTCGGGCCGGATGCCGACGAGATCGCGCGGGCGCGCCGGTTGATGGACGTCTTCGACGCGCCGGAGAACCGTGAGCGCGGGGTCGTCGCGGTGGATGGGAAGATGGTCGAGCGCCTCCATGTCGAGGCCGCCCGCCGGACGCTCGCCATGGCCGCGGCGATCGCGCGGCTCGGCGCGTGAGCGGCCTTCCCGAGGTCGGCCTGCGGCTGCTCGATCCGCGACTGACCAGCTGGGGCTTTCCGCGCTGGGGGACCGCCGCATCGGCAGGCCTCGACCTGTACGCCTGTCTCGACGCGCCGCTGATCCTGCCGCCGCGGGCCCAGCCGGCCCTCATTCCGGCGGGCTTCAGCGTGCTGATCCGCGACCCCGACTGGTGCGGGCTGATCTTCCCCCGCTCGGGGCGCGGCCACCGCGAGGGCCTCGTGCTCGGCAACGGCACCGGCGTCATCGATGCGGATTACGAGGGCCCGCTGATGATCTCCGCCTGGAACCGCGGCGACGCGGAACCGGTCCAGATTGCGCCGGGCGAGCGGATCGCCCAGCTCGTCTTCACGCGGATCACCCGGCCGGTGCTGACGGTCCTGGAAGGCGCGCCCGGCCCCGGCTCAGAGCGAGGCGCAGGGGGATTTGGGTCGAGCGGGCGCTAGACCTCGTCAGTCCAGCGTCTTTCCGAGCCGCCCGGCCAGATCCTGGATGAACTGGAAGGCGGTGCGGCCCGAGCGTGAGCCGCGCGTCGTGGCCCATTCGAGGGATTCGGCGCGCAGCTGCTCCTGCGGGACATCCAGGCGATAGCGGTCGGCATAGGCGCGGATCATCGCCAGGTACTCGTCCTGGCTGCACTTGTGGAAGCCGAGCCAGAGGCCGAACCGGTCCGAGAGCGAGACCTTCTCCTCCACAGCCTCGCCGGGATTGATCGCAGTGGAGCGCTCGTTCTCCATCATGTCGCGGGCGAGGAGATGCCGACGGTTGGAGGTGGCGTAGAATAGCACATTGCCGGGCCGCCCCTCGATACCGCCGTCGAGGGCGGTCTTGAGCGACTTGTACGAGGTGTCGTCGGCGTCGAAGGAGAGGTCGTCGCAGTAGACGAGCCAGCGGTGCGGGTCCGGCCGGAGCAGGGCCATCAGGTCCGGCAGCGCCTCGATGTCCTCGCGGTGGATCTCCACGAGCTTCATCGGCAGGCTGCCGGCGGGCCGGCGGGCGTTGATCTCCGCATGGGCCGCCTTGACCAGCGAGGACTTGCCCATGCCGCGGGCGCCCCACAGCAGGGCGTTGTTGGCCGGCAGGCCCCGGGCGAAGCGCTCGGTGTTTTCCACCAGGATGTCGCGCGCCCGGTCGATGCCGGTGAGCAGGCCCATCTCCACCCGCGCCACCTGCGGCACCGGGGTCAGCCGCCGCTCCGGCCCCCACAGGAAGGCGTCGGCGGCGTTCGGGTCGAAGGCCGGCGGGGCGGCGGGGGCCGCCCGCTCCAGGGCGGTGGCGATGCGCTCCAGGAGGGGCATCAGGGCGTCGAGGGTCGCGGGGCTCGTCATCGGATCGGGGGGTTCGCTTCCGGGTCGGTCAGGCCGCCGGTTCTACGGGGAAGATCCAGCGAAATCATCCGTGTCCCCATGCATGGCGCGGACCTTCCGAACGCGAACCCGCATCGGGCGTTGGATATCCCGGCAGGTCGAGCCACGCGCCCGCCGGGGAGCATCGATGGATACGGGGCCGACGATCCGGATCACCCAAGTCGCGGATTACGTCTTCACCGTCGATTTCGGCGCGGCCCTGCCGGCGCTCCTCACCGACGAGGCGCCGCCGATCGGCGGCGGGACCGGGCCCTTCCCCGAGCAGCTGCTGATCTCCGGCGTCGCCAACTGCCTCTGCGCCAGCCTCGTCTTCGCCCTGGGCAAGTTCCGCCAGGAGGCGCGCGGCGTCGCCGCCGAGGCGTCCTGCCGGGTGGAGCGCAACGCCGAGGGACGGCTGCGCGTCACCGGGATCGGCGTCCACATCCAGCTCGGGGCAGCGGCCGCCGAGATGCCGCGGATCGACCGGGTGATCGCGCAGTTCGAGCGGTTCTGCACCGTCTCGGAGAGCGTGAAGGCCGGGATCCCGGTGGCCGTCTCGGTGGCCGACCGCGACGGCACGCGCCTGAAATGACCGATGCCGGGGACAAATCGGCCGCCCGGCGCATTGCCGCAACATCAACCGGCCGCCGAAGCCGGACGAGGAGACGCCATGACGGATCACACGCGAGAGCCCGCCCGCGCCCCCGAGGACCTCGCTGCCCTGTTCAACCGACGCGCCAATGCCGGCGACGTCGAGGGTCTCGTCGCCCTCTACGAGCCCGACGCGGTGCTGGCGGCGGGCCGCGTCGTCGCCACGGGTCACGCCCAGATCCGGAGCTTCTACGCCGACCTGCTGGCGCGCAAATCCGATTTCCCGGCACCGGAGACGCCGCCGCCCCTGCGCAACGGCGGGCTGGCCATGACCTTCGCGCGGCTGCCCAACGGCGCGTTCTCGGTGGAGGTCGCCCGCGAGCAGCCGGACGGGACGTGGCTCTGGGCGATCGACCAGCTCAAGCTCGCGCCGCCGAAGGGCTGACGGGCGGCTCGGACGCTGCCGCGCGCTTGTCCCACCGGACGCGATGCGGCAAAGCGGGGCCCGCGCGCTCGACGCCGCGCAGAAGACCCGAGCCGACTCGATGCACGACATCCGCGCTATCCGGGAGAACCCGGACGCCTTCGACCGCGACCTCGCCCGCCGGGGCCTCGCGCCGCTCTCGGCCGAGCTGATCGCGCTCGACGAGGCGCGGAAATCGTCCGTTTCGGCCGCGCAGGCCAATCAGGAGCGGCGCAACGCCCTGGCCAAGGAGATCGGCGGCGCCAAGAAGGCGAAGGACGAAGACCGCGCTACCGCCCTGATGGCGGAGGTCGCGGCTTTGAAAAGTGCCGAGCCGGAGCTGAAAGCCGCGCAGGATGCGGCCGACAAGATCCTGGCCGACCGGCTCGCCGCGATCCCGAACCGGCCGAAGCCCGACGTGCCGGACGGCGCCGACGAGCACGGCAACGTCCTCTATCGCAGCCACGCCGCGACGCGCGAGCGGCTGAACGAGGGCAAGGAGCATTTCGAGCTCGGCGAGGCCTCGGGCCTGATGGATTTCGAGGCGGCGGCCAAGTTGTCCGGCTCGCGCTTCGTGGTGCTGAAAGGTCAGCTCGCGCGGCTCGAGCGGGCGCTCGGCCAGTTCATGCTCGACCTGCACACGCAGGAGCACGGCTACCTGGAGGTGGCGCCGCCGGTGCTGGTGCGCGACGCCGCCATGTTCGGCACCGCGCAGCTGCCGAAGTTCGAGGACGACCAGTTCTCGGTCTTCAAGGGTCTCGATTACGTCAAGTCCCTGCAGGGGCAGGCCGGCGCGGAGTCCGCGCCCGTCAGCGACGAGCATTTCTGGCTCGTGCCCACCGCCGAGGTGCCGCTGACGAACCTCGTCCGCGAGGCGATCCTCCGCGAGGAGGAGCTGCCCCTGCGCTTCACCGCGCTGACGCCCTGTTTCCGCGCCGAGGCCGGGGCCGCGGGGCGCGACACGCGCGGCATGCTGCGCCAGCACCAGTTCAGCAAGGTCGAGCTGGTCTCGATCACGACGCCGGAGGAATCCGCCAATGAGCACGAGCGGATGCTGACCAGCGCCGAGGCCGTGTTGAAGAAGCTCGATCTACCCTACCGGGTGATGACGCTCTGCACCGGCGACATGGGCTTTGCCTCCCAGAAGACCTACGACATCGAGGTCTGGGTGCCGGGCCAGCGCACCCACCGCGAGATCTCGTCCTGCTCGGTCTGCGGCGACTTCCAGGCCCGGCGGATGAACGCTCGCTACCGCGGCAAGGACGGCAAGCCGGCCTATATTCACACCCTCAACGGCTCGGGCGTGGCGGTCGGCCGCGCGCTCATCGCCGTGATGGAGAACTACCAGAACCCGGACGGGAGCATCACAGTCCCGTCGGTGCTCCACCCCTACATGGGCGGGCTCAACCGGATCGAGGGCACCCGCTGATGCGCATCCTGGTCACTAACGACGACGGCATCCACGCGCCGGGCCTCACCACCCTGGAGGAGATCGCCCGGCAGCTCTCGGACGACGTCTGGGTGGTGGCTCCGGAGAGCGATCAATCCGGCGTGTCGCATTCCCTCTCACTCAACGACCCGCTGCGGCTGCGGCAGGTCTCGGAGCAGCGCTTCGCCGTGAAGGGCACCCCGTCGGACTGCGTGATCCTGGGCGTGCGCCACATCCTCGGCGATCATGGGCCGGATCTCGTCCTGTCCGGCGTCAACCGCGGCCAGAACGTCGCCGAGGACGTGACTTATTCCGGGACGATCGCGGCCGCCATGGAGGGGACAATCCTCGGCATCCGCTCCATCGCGCTGAGCCAGGCCTACGGCGCGGGCGGGCGCGGCGCGCTCAAGTGGGACTGCGCCCGGACGCACGGCGCGAAGGTCGTCCGGAAGATCCTGGAGACCGGAATCGAGCCCGGCATTCTGGTCAACGTGAATTTTCCGGATTGCGAACCGGCCGACGTGCAGGGCATCGCGGTTGCGGCGCAGGGCTTCCGCAACCAGGCGCTGCTGTCGATCGACGCGCGGGTGGACGGGCGCGGCAACCCGTATTTCTGGCTGGCCTTCGCCAAGGCCCGGTTCGAGCCGGGCCACGGCTCGGATCTCAAGGCCATCGCGGAGAAGCGGATTTCGGTGACGCCGCTACGCCTCGACCTCACCGACGAGCCGACCCTGACGCGCTTCGCGCAGGCCTTCGCCGAGTGATCGATCTGGGCAGCCTGGAGGAGGCTGCCGGCAATGCGGCCTTTGTGATGGCGCTGCGCGGGCGCGGCCTGCGCGACACCGCGGTGCTGAGAGCCATGGAACAGGTGCCGCGGGACGCCTTCGCGCCGCCGCAGCATCGGGAGCATGCACGGCGCGACATCGCTCTGCCCCTGCCCTGCGGCGCGTCGATGACGGCGCCGTCAACGGTGGCGCTCATGCTGACGCTTCTGCGCCTCGAGTCGGGCCAGCGCGTCCTGGAGATCGGCACGGGCTCGGGCTACGTGACCGCCCTGCTGGCCCAGCTGGGCGCGGGGGCGGTGCTCAGCCTGGAGCGGTACACCTCGCTGGCCGGGGCGGCGACGCGGCGGCTCGCCGCCCTGTCCGAAGTGCATGTCGTCCGGGCCGACGGGCTCGCCCCGGAGCTGCCGGACGGGGGCTTTGACCGCATCCTGGTCCACGGCAGCATCGCAGCGATTCCGCCGCATTGGCGCGCGGCCCTCGAACCCGGCGGCCGGCTGGTGACGGGTCTCAACGGCGCGGGGGGTTGCCGGGTCGCCGTGCTGGCGACGCCGGAGGCCGAGCCGGAACCAGGCGCGTCGGCCCGTCTCCCGAGGCTGGTCCCGGGGCTGGCGCAGCTTCTCTGACGCCGAGCCGTCATCGCGAGCGCAGCGACCTTTACCCCACCCGCCGCGCTGCCCGCCAGAGACGCCACAGGCGGCGCCAGCGCGGCAGCTCCGTGGGCGTGTTGAGCGGATCGTAGGAGGCCCGCTCCATGGTGGAAAGGTAGGGCTCCACTAGGGCCACCGGCAGGAACGCGGCCCCCGCAGAGGGCGCGATGGTCGGGCGCGCCGCCTCGAAGGCCTTGAGATGCTGGCGGGCGAGGTCGCGCAGATCGGCACAAGCCCGGCGTAGGCCAGGCCCGCCGCGGCCGGTGACGATGTCCTCCCGGGTGACGCCGTAGCGGCCGAGGATGTCTGCGGGCAGGTAGACCTGCCCCGCGCGCGCGTGCCAGGGCAGGGCCCGCAGGAGCCCGGTCATCCCGTAGGCGACCCCGGCATGGCCGGCCGCGCCCGCGCCGCCCGGCTCGGTGCCGTTGCCGATCACGAGGCTCGCCAGCCGGAACAGGGCCGAGGCGGTCTCGCCGCAATACCCTTCCAGGTCGTTCACCCGCGGCATCGGATCCTCGTAGAGGTCGAAGACACGGGCATCGATCAAGTCGACGAAGGGCTGCCGCCCGAGGCGGTTCACCCGGATCGCCTCTTCCAGGGCGGCCGCCACCGGGTTCGCGCGCACGTCGCCCCGCGCCTCGCCCTGGAGGGCGTCGCGCCACCATTGCAGGCGGATCTCGCCGGCCATGGGGTTCGAGACGGCCTCGCGCACCCGCGCGATGGTCAGGCTGAAGGCGTAGAGGGCGAAGAGATGCGGCCGTGCGGCGGCCGGGGCGAACAGAGTCGCGTAGTAGCGGTCCGGGTCGCCGGTCCGCACGAGATCCTCGCAATGAGACTGCGCGAAGGCGAGTCCAGTCTCAGCCGTCCTGCCGTCGACCTCCGGCATCAGGCCACCGCAATCAGCGCGGCCGCGACCTTGCGGTTCTCGGCCACGAGGATGTTGTAGGTGCGGGCCGCGGCCCCGGTCTGCATCACGTCGAGCCCGACGCCGTAATCCCTGAGCCAGCTCCGCAGGGCCGGGTCGATCGCCGCGATGTCGAGGCCGGTGCCGACGAGCAGCAATTCGATTCCTGCCGCCTCAGCCTGGACCGGGCGAAGCGCCGTGCGGTCGATCGCCCGGGGCTCCAGCACGTCCCACGCGCGCACGCCCGAGGGCAGCATCAGGATCGAGCCGCGATGCGACATGCCGGCGAAGCGGAAGCCGCCATTGCCGTAGGTGTCGATGATGTGGCGCCCCGGCACGAAGCCGGAATCGAAGCTCTTCGGGGTCTCCCGCTCGGCCATGTTCGAAACAAACTACTCCGCGGGTTGCGGGACGCCCGACCGCTCGGCCGCCGCGCGGGCGCCCGAGAGCATCAGCCCCAGGTAGATCAACACCGGCGTCGAGATGAAGATCGCCGAGTAGGTGCAAATCAGGACGCCGCAGAGCATCACCACGGCGAAGCCCTTGATCGCCTCGCCGCCGAACAGCACCAGCGCCAGCAGCGACAGGGAGGACGAGATCGACGTCATCACGGTGCGCGACATGGTCGAGTTGATCGACAGGTTGAGCAGGTCGACGGTGGGGATGGTCTTGTACCGGCGCATGAGCTCGCGGGTCCGGTCGAACACCACCACGGTTTCGTTGAGCGAGTAGCCCACGATCGTCAGGATCGCGGCGATCGAGGTCATGTTGAACTCGATGCGCGTGATGATGAACACGCCGACCGTCAGCACGATGTCGTGGAGGGTGCCCACGATGGCGCCGAGCGCCAATTCCCGCTCGAACCGGAACCACAGGTAGAGCAACACCGCCACGACCGAGAGCACCACGCCGAGCGTGCCGGACTGGACCAATTCGCCGGAGACGCGCGGACCGACGGTCTCGGTGCGGCGGAAATCGTAATCCTTGTCGAAGGCGGCGTGCGCCTTGTTCATTACCGCGGTCTGGCCCTGCTCGCCGGGCTGGAGCGGCAGGCGGACCAGCACGGTGCCCTGGTTGCCGAGCTCCTGCACCTCCGGCTCGCCGAAGCCGAAGCCGGCGGCCGTGTGCCGGATCGAGGCCACGTCGGCCGTGCCGGACTTCGCCTGCAGCTCGACCAGGGTCCCGCCCTTGAAGTCGATGCCGAAATTCAGCCCGATCGACAGGAACAGCGCCACGGTCGCGAGCGACAGCACCGCCGAGAGCGGGAAGGTGAAGCGCCGGAATCGCATGAAGTCGAAATGCGATTCATCGGGCCAGAGGCGAAGCAGGCGCATGGAAACGGACCTAACGTTTGGGAGATCTCAGCACCGACCCGTTCGTCCCACCTTCACCCTCATCCTGAGCTGCCGAAGCGAAGCGGAGGCCTCGAAGGAGGCTTCCAGGGATCGCTGCGCCTCCTGGAGCGCTCCTTCGAGGCCCGCTGACGCGGGCACCTCAGGACAAGGTGATGGTCTGGAGCGGCCTTTCCGCCGGTGATGCGTCTCCCGAAAGTGAACTCGTTCAGAACGGCAGGGCCTTCGGCCGGAAGGTCTTGTACCACACCGCAATCATCATCCGGGTCAGCGTCACGGCAGTGATGACCGTCGTCAGGATGCCGAGGATGAAGACCACGGCGAAGCCCTTCACCGGGCCCGAGCCGAGGAAGAACAGGATCAGGGCGGCGATCGCCATGGTCGAGTTCGAGTCGATGATCGTGGCGAAGGCCCGGTCGAAGCCCGCCTGGAGCGCCGAGATCAGCGAGCGGCCAGCATGACTCTCCTCGCGCATGCGCTCGTAGATCAGCACGTTGGAATCGACCGCGGTGCCGATGGTCAGCACGATGCCGGCGATGCCCGGCAGCGTCATGGTCGCTTCCAGGACAGACATCAGGCCCAGGATCAGCCCGACATGGACCATGAGGGCGATGTTGGCGATGAAGCCGAAGGTGCCGTAGGTGGCGAACATGAAGGCGACCACGAGGGCCGCCGCCACCAGGGTCGCGAGCTTGCCGGCCTCGATCGAGTCGCGGCCAAGACCCGGTCCGACGACGCGGCGCTCGACCACGGTAAACTTGGCCGGCAGCGCGCCGGCCCGGAGCAGCACCGCGAGGTCATTGGCCTGCTGGACCGTGAAGTTGCCGGTGATCTGGCCCGAGCCGCCGGTGATCGCCGAGCGGATCACGGGCGCCGACACCACCTCGTTGTCGAGCACGATTGCCATGCGCCGGCCGACATTCTCCGAGGTCGCCTGCCCGAAGCGCTGAGCCCCGCGCAGGTTGAACTTGAAGCTCACCATCGGCTCGTGGGATTGCTGGTCGAAGGACGGCTGCGCGTCGGTCAGTTCGCCGCCATCGGCCATCACCCGGCGCTCGACCGGTACCTTCGCGCCCTTCTCGTCCTTCGACGGCAGCATGTCGACGTCGCCGGACGGGCTGTCGGCGAGCATGCGGAACTCGAGCTTGGCGGTGGAGCCGAGGAGCCTCTCGAGCCGCTCGGGGTTCTGCTCGCCCGGCACTTGGATCAGGATCCGGTCGGCGCCCTGCTGCTGGATCGACGGCTCGGTGGTGCCGGTGGAATCGAGGCGGCGCCGGATGACCTCGATGCCCTGGCTCACCGCCCGGCGGGTCCGGTCGGTGATGCCGGCATCGGTCAGCGTCAGGCGGATCACGCCGCCGGGCTGCTCGGAGATGTCGAGGGTCCGGGCCGCCGTCTGGCCGAGCGACGTGGTGATCGGCAGCGACAGTTCCTGAAGCTTCGGCAGGACCTTGGCCCGGGCCGCGTCGTCGGCGACTTTCACCTGGACGCCACGCTGGAGCAGGCCAATGCCGCCGTCGGCCCGGACGTTCTCCTGCTGGAGCACCCGGCGCACGTCGTCGCGCAGGGCCTTGGCCTGGGAGGCAATCAGCTCGTTCTGATCGACTTCGAGGAGGAGTTGCGAGCCGCCCTGAAGGTCGAGGCCGAGCACGATGGCGCGGGTCGGCACGACCCAGCTCGGGAACCACGAGGGCAGGCCGGCGACGAAGCTCTTGCGCTGCTCGGGCGAGAAGAAGCTCGGCACGGCGAGCATCAGCCCCACCAGGATCAAGCCCAGCGTCGCGATGATCTTCGCACGGGAGAAGCGCAGCATCGGCCGTCTTTTTCTCTTTTGGGCCGGCGCAGGACGCCGGCCGGTTCAATCTAGGGATTCAGGCGGCCTTCACCGTGCCCTTGGCGCGGACCTCCGAGATCATCGACCGGACCACCCGCACACGCACGTTCGGGGCGATCTCGACTTCGATCTCGGGCTGGTCGTCCGACGCCTTGGTCACGCGCCCGATGAGGCCACCATTGGTGACGACCGTGTCGTCCCGGCGCACGGACTTGAGCAGGGTCTGGTGATCCTTGACCCGCTTCTGCTGCGGCCGCAGGATCAGGAAGTACATGATCACGAAGATGAGGACGAACGGGATCACCTGAAAGGCGATCTCCGCTCCGCCAGCGGCCGTACCGGCCCCTTGCGCGAAGGCGGGGGTGATCAACGAGCGTCTCCTGCAAATGGCGATCGGGCCTGCCGCCGGTTTTCGGCGTGGGCAGACCTGTCGAAAAGCGCGCGGACTATAGCCAGGGCCTTCCCGAAAGCAACGTCGAAGCGACGGGCATCGGCGGCGGCGTCACAGCAGGGCGCGCACCGCCGCCGCGAAGGCGTCAGGTGCCTCCTGGGGAAAGTTGTGCCCCACCCCCGCGACGATCTCACGCCGGTACGGGCCGGTGAAGTGCCTGGCCTCCGTGTCGGCCGCAGACGGCGGCGCGACGCCGTCGTCGGCGCCGAGCAGCACGATCGACGGCACGGCAATCGTCGGCTGTGCCGCCAGCCGCGCCTCGATCTCCACCAGCGCCGGATCGCCCGGCACGAGCCCGAAGCGGTGGCGGTAGGAATGCACCACCACGTCGACGAAGTCGGGATTGTCGAAGGCGCGGGCGGTCCGCGCGAAGGTCTCCGCGTCGAACGCCCAGGTTGGCGACCAGAGCTGCCAGAGCAGGCGGCAGAAGGCGTCCCGGTTCTCGGCGAGGCCAGCGCGGCCGCGCGCACCGTGGAGGTAGTACTGGTACCAGAGACGGTGCTCGTTCTCCGGCGCGGCGGGCCGTCCCGCGGCCGGAATGTTCTGGATGTTGTAGCCGACGCCGCAGCTCACGAGCCCGCGGGCTCGTTCCGGCCAGAGCGCCGACGCCACGCAGGCGGCCCGGCCACCCCAATCGAAGCCGGCGAGCACGGCCCGCTCGACGCCAAGGGCATCAAGGAAGGCAAGAAGGTCGGCGCCGAGCGCCGCCTGCTCTCCGGAGCGCGGCGTGGCGGGGTCCAAGAATCGCGTTGTGCCGTAGCCACGCAGGGACGGTACGAGGCAGCGGACCCCGTCGGCGGCGAGCTGCGCGGCCGCGTTTCCGCAGGCGTGGACATCGTAGGGGAAGCCGTGGAGCAGCACCGCGGGCGGCCCGTCGGGCGGCCCGATCTCCAGATAGGCGACCTCCAGGACGCCGGCCCGCACGCGCTTCATGAATGGCTCTCGGATTCGTGACGCTGCGAGCTTACCGGGTTTGCCGCGCAAATGCCGCATGCGCTTGCCGCCGCGGGTCCGCGCCCGACTTCATCGTGCGACGAAGAGGCGCGACGGTGGAGAAACATGGGTCTGCTCGACGGTGCGAAGAACCTGATCGGTGATGTGGTCGCGGCGGCCGATCGGGTCCTCGAAGAAACCGGCAGCGGCAAGCTCGCCCTATCCATGGCGAAGTTTCATCCCGGCGGCCTTGCTGCCTTTCTCGACAGCCTGCGCCAGGCCGGCCATGGCGCCGCGGTGGAGTCCTGGCTCTCGGGTGGCGAGCGGCAGGCGGTGCCGGCCTCCGCGCTCGCCGCCTGCCTGCCGGAAGGCGTGGCCGAGCGCCTCGCCTACGATCTGAGCGTTCCGGAGGGTCGGGTTCCCACGGTGCTCGCGGAATTTCTGCCGGCCGCGATCGCGGGCCAGAGCGAGAACGGGCGCCTGATGCCGCAGCCGAATTTCAGCACGCAGGTCCGCTGATCGGCCGAGCCTGACGGGACGACGCGTCACATCAGGGGTGGTACTGTTGCGCAGCTTAGGCAGCAGACCCGCTTCGTAGAGCGGCATCAGGCGGGTTGACCGTTTTTGGGGCAAACACCCCTACAATGCCGGCACGGACCGCAGAGCGGCCGCAGGAACACGGCGGGCGCGAGGGGGCGCTCCGGCGAATGCGCCGTCCTGAAAGCCGGCAACGCCAGGGCCGCGCCGGCCGTGATCACGTGCACGAATGACTGCGCCAGGGACCTCACGACCGCCGGCCTTCGACCGATGTCCGGTGTCGCTTAGCGCGCCAGAGGTCGCGGCTGTCGACCGAATTGCGGCTCACACCGTCGCGCAGCAGACCGCCGGCCCTCCTCCTTCCCGGACATCGCCCTAGAATCCCACCGGTCGACGATCCGACGGGGGATTCCATGAGCCTGCTCAACTCTCTCGGCGGCTCGCTGGGGCAGATCGCTCTCAAGGCGCTGCCGGGCGTGATCCAGCAGGTCCTGCCCGGCGGGCTCAACGCGCTGCTCGATCAGCTCCGGCGATCGGGCTACGAGAGCCAGGTCAATTCCTGGCTCGGTCGCGGGCCGAACGAGCCGATCACCGCCGAGGACCTGCGCAAGGTCCTCGACAACGAGCAGGTGCGCCAGATGGCGCAGAAGCTCGGCATCCCGGTGGACCAGCTGTTCCCGACCCTGGCGCAGGCGCTGCCCGAGACCGTGGACCATCACAGCCCGGACGGGACGCTCCAGGAGCCGAAGGCCTAGGCGGCGACGTTGCGGCACTCGTGGTCTCGGACGCGGCGCGATCGGCAGGCTCCGACTTGCGGTCGGAACGCGAAAACGGCGGCCCCATCCGGGACCGCCGCTCGCATCAGACCGGAAGTGCCGCTCAGTTGCTGGCGAGCTGCGACATCGGATCGACAGGCGAGCCGCCCTTGCGGATCTCGAAGTGCAGCTGCGGCGAGGTCACGTTGCCGGAGGCTCCAGATTTCGCGATCGTCTGGCCGCGCTTGACCTTGTCGCCGGGCTTCACGTCGATCTCGCCGTTATGGGCATAGGCCGAGACGTAGCCATTGGCGTGCCGCACTAGGACAAGCTTGCCGTAACCCTTCACGTCGGAGCCGGCATAAGCGACCGTGCCCTCCTCGGCCGCCTTGACGGGCGTGCCTTCCGGCACAGCGATGTTGATGCCCTCGTTGCCGGAACTGCCGTAACCGGAGATCACCCGGCCCTTGGCGGGCCAGCGGAAGCTCTCCGAAGCCTCGGCGACCGAGCCGGTCGCGGCAGGCTCGGATTTGGCCGGAGTGGCGGCCGCGACAGAAGCCGGCTTCGGTGTCTCCTTGGCGGCAACCTTCTCCACCTTCTCGGCAGCGGCGGCTTTCTGCGCGGCCTCCTTGGAGGCCTCCTTCGCGGCCTTCGCCTCGGCGAGCTTCTGGGCAGCCTCCGCCTTCGCGGCGGCCTTCGACTCAGCCCTGGCGTCCTGAGCCTTCGCTTCGGCCTTCGCTTTCGCCTCAGCCTTCGGATCCGCCTTCTTGTCGTCCGCCTTGGCAACCTGCCCGGGGCGCACGTGCTTCGGCTTCTCACCCTCCTTCAGGGCGGCCTCCTTGCGGGTCTTGGTGTCGGCGACCTTGCGGGCGGCGGCGTCGCGGGCGAGGGCCTCCTTGCGCTCGGCCTCCTTCTCGGCAGCGGCGGCCTTCTGCGCAGATTCCTTGGCGGCCTTCGCCTCGGCGAGCTTCTGGGCGACCTCCTTGGCCTCCTCGCGCTTCGTCGCGATCTTGCTCTCGACCTGCTTGGCGTCCTCACGCTTCTCCTCGGCGGCCCGGGCGGGCCGGGCTGACATCGGGGCCGCAGCGGGATTCAGGCCGGAGGCGTTGTAGACCGGGATCACGATCTGACGGCCTGGCGTGATCTGGTTCGCGCTGGACAGGCCGTTGGCAGCCAGGATCGCCGAGGCGGGCACGCCGAAGCGGGTCGACATCTGGTTCAGGCTGTCATTGCGCGACACGGTGATCTGTGTCCCACCCTCGGCGCTCCAGCCGACCTTGCCGGTCGAGGCGACGCGGGTCGCGGGAGCGGCGGCGTTGGTCTGAACCGGCGTCGCGGCCGCGGCCGGGCGTGCGGCGCCGGGCGCGCCCAGCGCCTCCGACTGGATGCGGCCCGTCCGGACCGGCGGCACGGATTTCAGGCTTCCGTCCGGCAGGCTGCCGGTGGCGGAGGGCTCCGAATCGAACGGGTTCGAGAACGGGTTGGTCAGACGCGATGCGTCCGACGAACAGGCGGCGGCCGCCCCGCCGATGATGCCGATGAGCGCGACGCGCGACAGCGTCCGCAACATCTGACCCGTACCGCGCACCCGCATCGACGCACCCGTTTGCCTGACGCAACCTGATGCGCCAATGAAGACGGATTCAGGTTAAGCAACCGTTCCCGTTCAGCATGTCTGCGACCGTGAGGCGAAGGTATGCCGGCGGTTTTCGCGCCGCGTCGGGGATGAATCTCGCGGGCGGGTTCGTCCCTTTTCGTAATCGGCCGGCACACCACATCGAAGGCATGTTTACCATCCGCGGCGCGCGCGACACCCTTGCCGATCTTCCCCGGATCGAGACCGCGCGTCTCGCAATTGCCCCCCTCCAGGTCGCGGATGCACCGGCCCTGCGCCAACTCACCGACGATCCGGCGATCACCGCGGCGGTGGATTTCCTGCCGACGCCGTTCACGCTGCAGGATGCAGAAGACCTGATTCGCAGTTGTGCGCGAGGCCGGGATTGCTTCCTCGGCGCATGGACCCGCGACGGTGTCCCCGATGGGGCCTCGCACGCGCTCGCCGGGGTCGTCGGCACGCATCTGCGCGGCGCCGGGACGATCGAGATCGGATATTGGGTCGGCGGTGCCGCCCGCGGGCGTGGCTTCGCCTATGAGGCTGTTTCGGCGATCCTTGATCTTCTCGGCGAACGCTTCCCGGCGCGGCTTATCGTGGCGGAGTGTCGCCCCACCAACGTGGCGTCCTGGGGCTTGCTGGAGAAGCTAGGCTTTCGCGAAACGGGCGAGGAGGGTCATCGGCCGGGCCGCCGCCTGCTCAGACGCGACTGAGTCTCGATGGGACGCCGGACTCTGCGCTGCCTTCCTCATGCCCCGTAGCGGCGCGCCTTCGTGCGTCGTGAGCCGAATGCGAAGGACGTCTCGTCGTCGGGTAAGCGCTCCGCCAGCGCGAAACTGTGCAGCTCGTCGAGGCCGCCGCCGTCTCGGGGCTGCGCCGCGATCAGGGCGTAGAAGGCTGCCCGCACCACGTCCTTCCTGGACGCGTCGGGATGCTTCTCCCTAAGGGCGGCACGCAACGCCTTCGGCGTCATTCCAGGCGCGGCGAGACTTCTCAGCGTCGCCGACAGCGCCTCGATCAAAGCCATCCGAAAGATCCCCCTCGACGGGCAAGCCCGGCGTCGCTTTATACGGCCCGAATCCCCGGAGGCGCAAGCCTTTGACATGAAGATCCGAAGACTACCGAAGCCACCTCAAGCCATTATTCACTATAAATCGCATGTTTCTTGCCCTCAATACGCTAGATATCAATCAGAAACGACTCGAAAAGCCATAATTTTCCGATCGAACAATAAAAAACCCCCGGACCTGAGGCCGGGGGCTTGCGGAAGTCCGGTTCTTCGAACCGGACTGGTCGGTCTGATCAGAAGGTGATGCCGGTCTCGACCATGTAGCGGTCCTGCGAGGTGCGGTTGCCGGTACGGCCGAAGCCGGTGCCAAGCGTGCCCTCCGCGAGATTGCCGCGGGTGATGCCGCCGAGTTCGACATGGGCGTATTCCACCCGGAAGAAGTAGCGGTCGAAGGTGAAGGTCGGCGTCACGGTGACCGAGAAGGCGTTGCTGCCCGCGCCGAAGCCCAGCAGGTTGGTTCCGCCCGAACCGCGGACGCCGGTCTGCTCGGTGTACTCGACGCGGCCGGCCAGGGAGAAATTGTCGGTGAACGAGTAGGCCGCCAGCAGCGCACCGCCATAGGTCGAGGCCGAATTGGCGATGCCGACGCGCAGGTCACGCTCAACGTTGGTGAACTGGAAGTACGGCGAGATGATCCAGGGGCCGTTCGCGTAGGTGTAGTTGATATTGAAGATGCCGCTGTTCTGCTGGAGGTTCGGCGTCGCGAACTGGTAGCGCGGGCTGCGGTCGAGGGCGTTCGTCCGGCCAACGTTCAGGCCGCCGTTGACGCCGATCGTGTTGAAGTCGTCGAGCTTGTAGGCGACGTTGCCGGTAAACCACGTGATCTCGTTGGAGAAGAAGCCGTCTGTGCCGGCGAGCGACACCGAGAGCGGGCCGCTGCTGTAATTGACCTGCACGCCCTGGTTGATGAAGTTCTCCTGCACGAACAGGAGGCCGCGGTTGATGTTCAGGTTCTGGTACGTGAACAGCAGCTCGGTGCCGATCAGGGTGAACATCCGGCCGCCCTGGACCGACCATTCATCGTTGATCTGGATCTTGCCGAAGGCGACCGGGACCGGGCCGAACAGGAGATCGGTCTGGGTAAAGGTGCCGAGGGTGGGGAAGCCGAGCTGCGGGATCGAGTAGCCGCCGGCCTGGATGTAGAACTGGAACGCGCCCTCGGGCTTCTGGATAATGCCCTGTACGTTCGAGAAGTCGAACCGAGCCGAGCGGTCGCGATCGTTGGGCGCCGCCGGAGTCGAGAACGACGCGAACGGGTTGGACTGCGTGTAGCCATAGCCCGTGATGGCGCCGCCGACGTAGAGGTCGCCCAGCGGCCCCGCGGAGAAACAGCTCGGGTTCGGGTTGGCCTTGATCACGCCGCTGTAGGCCGGGCCGAGCAGCGTGGCCTTGCAGGGCTCGGCCGGGGGCGCGACCGGAACCGGCGCCGGGGCCGACAGATCGGCCGCGAGGATGCTGGTCGAGGACAGCAGCACGGTGGCCAGGCCGGCCAGGGTGGATCGCTTCAGCATGGTGTCGCAGCTCGTTCGGGTTCGGTCATGGTGAAGCTGACATCGCGACGCGATTGATACAAAATCAAACATAGAGCAATTGCATAATTTTTGAGCAGTTCGGTATCGCCGAACACGTTCGATGCGGAAATGTGACTTTGCCGCCACATTCTTCGTGGCGGGCCGGCCTTTTCCTTGAACCGGAGCCTGAACAGCTTACCGGGTACGGACCAATTCTGTCGTGTCAGGCAGTCGGACCGATCGGATCGCAGCGAAACCCTCCGAACTCCTTCCGGGCCAAGCGTTCGGCGAGGGCCGGCAGGAACAGCGTCGCCTCCTCCGCAAGGCGCCAGGGCGGGTTGACCACGATCAGGCCGCTCCCGGTCAGCCGCGTCGGGTCGTCCGGCCGGTCGATCAGCAGGTCGAGTCGCAGGGCCGGGCGGGGCAGGGCGGCGTCGAGGGCGCGGACCATCCGGTCGAGCGCCGCGGCGTCCTTGATCGGGTACCATGCCAGGAACAGGCCCGTCGGCCATTTCACCACCGCCCGGGCGAGATGGGTGCCGAGGCGCTCGATCTCGCCGGGTACCTCGTAGGGCGGGTCGATCAGCACGAGGCCGCGCCGCTCCGGCGGCGGGATCTGCGCGTTGATCGCGGTCCAGCCGTCGAGGTTCATCACCTTGGTGCGGGAATCGCGGGCGTACCGGCCCTGCAGCGTCGCGGCGTCCGCCGGGTGCAGCTCGACGAACACGCCCTTGTCGCCGGGGCGCAGCGCCTCGCGAATCACGGCCGGCGAGCCCGGATAGGCGGCGGCGCCGTAGCGCGCCCGCACCCCTGCCACCGCGGCCCGGTAGGGCGCCAGCAGCGCCTCCACCTCCGACGCGAAGGGCGCCTCCATCCGGCCCCAGCCGTCCCGCCACTCGCCGGTACGGGCCGCCTCGTCGGCCTCGAGATCGTAGACGCCGAGCCCCGCGAAGGCGTCCAGCGCCCGGAACGGCTTGTCCTTGAGGCGCAGGTGGTCGAGCACCCGCGCCAGAACGAGGTGCTTGAGGACGTCGGCGTGGTTGCCGGCGTGGAAGGCGTGCCGATAGTTCATGGCAGCGCGCTCAAGCCGATCCCGCGCTCCGGGTCCAGCACCTGACGCGGAAAAGACCGAAAAAACTCAGCGAGCGGCGCCGAGACTCACCTCGGGTGCCCGGCAATTGCCGCGGGCGACTTCGGGGCAGGGGGTGAAGCCGCGCAGGTCCTTGCCGAAGCAGATCCGGACCTCCTGCAGCTGCCCGCGGGTGCAGGTCACAGCCATCATGTCGGGGCGCAGGCCGCGGTTGGCCGCAACAAACTGCCGCGCGATCTCGATCGGCGCCTGGTTCTGCGGCGGCGAGTCGCCCCTGAGCCCGTCGGGGATCGTCACCGCGAGCCGCGCCGCGCGGGCGGCCGCGAAGTAAGCGGCGGGATCGAGGCCCGAGCAGGTGCCGTGCTTGCGCCACTCGTAGCGGGCGAGCCCCTCGCTCGGATAGACCTGGCCGGCGACCTCCATGGCCTGCCGCGTCGGCGCGCGGTTCACCGCCGAGCAGTTCTGCGGGTAGCCGCTCGCATATTGCGGCCACAGGCCGTGGACGACGAAGCCGAGGCCGCGACCGGGAGCGCACTGGACGTCGTCTCGGCGGGCGCCAGACCCCGCGCAGTAGGTCGGCGACCACGACAGGGCGAGGACGTAGAAGTCGAAGTCGCCGGGTGTGCCGAGGCGGGCGAAGCCGCCGTAATCCTGGGCGGTGACCGGGGCGGCGGCCAACCCGGCGAAGAGGAGGCCCGCGAGGCCGGCGGCGCACCCGCGCATGGTCAGGGACGCGCCATCCGGCAGGCGGTGGCGTATGCGTAGGCGAGGTCCCGGTCGAGCCCGTGGACACAGAACTCGACACCCCAGGTTGCCCCGATGATTCCAAGGCTCTCACGCACCGAGTAATCGACCTTGCGGCGGACCCCGTCGGACGTGGTCACGGTCGCGGAGCAGAACCGGCGCGGATAGGTGTCGAGGCCCCAGGGCCGCCAGGCGGTGCGCTCGATTCTGTCGAAGGACAGGATCGTCATCGACGAGTTCCAGAACTTCGCCTCCTTCTCGGCGAAGTTGGTCGAGACCCGCTCCAGCACCGACGGGTCCTGACAGCCGGGGATCTGCGCGTCGAACGGGAAGATCCGCTCCTCGGCGGGCTCGATGTCTTCCCGGGCCGAGCGGGCGAGCGCCGGCTGGGCCAGGGCGAGAAGGGCCAGCCCGAGGGCGAGGCCGTGAAAGAGCGGGCGCATGGCGCGTGCCTCGACGGATGTGCGATCCTGCATCCGCGAACGATGGCCTCGCCGCGCCGCCAGTCAAGCTCCGGGAGCCCAGCCCCGGCGCTTTGGCGGCCTGTGCGGCGCGCCCGCTACAGTTGCTTCTCGAGGCGAGACGCTGGATCGGTGTTCAGCAGGGTTTCGTTCGTCCTTCCGGGGCGCCGGAGGCGAACCCGGAATCCAGCACCTCCGACGGAGCCATGCCGAGCACGCGGCGCGGTCCTGGTGCCCGGGCCCTGCTCCGCAGTCCCGGATTGACGGAACTGTCGGACCGGCGCCCGGTGCGATGCCGGCGAGGCGCGGACGCCGCTCAGTAGATCGGCCCGTCGCCCGGCGGCGCGCCGAGCTGCAGCGGCTCATCGTAGTCTTGCGCGGGCTCCTCGGGGGCGGCGGCGACCCGCGGCGCCGGCCGCACCGGCGGCGCGGCGGTGTAGGCCGAGGCTGCGGCCGGGCGGTCGGGTGTGCGGGAAGGCGCCCGGGCGACGCGCGTCGCGCTGCCGGCCTTCGACATCGGCGACACACCGTAGGGATCGTCCTCCTCCACATCCACCGGCGCCTGCGGGGCGGCGGGCTGGCGCGGCGGCGGGACCGGACGGCTCAGCGGCCGCTCGACGCCGGTGCCGAGCTGCGGCGTGAACTTGATCATCGGCTGGCAGATCCGCCGCAGACCGCGCGGGTCGTGCCGGGCGAGATCGACGTGGATGTGGTCGTAGTGGAACACGTTCGAGCCCGGCGCCAGCACCGTCGTGAAGCGCTGGCAGGCACCGAGGAAGATCTCGCGCAGGAAACCCTGTTCGGCCTCGGTGCCGCGCCAGCCGCCCTTGACGGTGATCACGTGGCCATCAGCGAGCTTGATCGACATCACATCGATCGCGTTGCCGAAACCGTGCTCGGAGAGCTTGGCACCGGGCTGGTTGTTACGGCCGCGGCAGGAATAGGAGCCGGCGTTGATCTCGGCCACCGGCACGCCGAAATAGAGGTTCGCGGCTGGCTGGATCGTATCGGCCAGCCACGCCTCGGCCTCGGCGAGCGCCGGGCAGCCCAGCGTCATCCGCTGCTTCAGAACGACCGAGCCGCCGCCAAGCCGCGTCACCCGGAAGGGCTGCTGCATGCCGCAGGGTCCCGGACCATCCATCGCCGCGATGGGCGTGATGTATTCCGAGGGCTCGACGAGCTTCTTGGCCAGGCAGACCTGCTCCGCCTGATCGCGCCACGGTTCGCGTCGCTCGAAATGGTTGATCGAGCACGCGGTGAGGCCGGCACCGAACAGCGCCAGGGCCGAGAACAGGGATACGCCACGCCACATGACCCGGACGATGCGCACGATCGCGTAAAGCGTTCGTCAACGGCGTTTCTGGAATGCCGCGGGCTGTTGCGTCTCGGTTGACAGCGCCGCCGTGCGCGGACTGAATGCATTATGCTTTCGCTCCTCGACCTCCGCGCCCGCATCTCCGCCGGCACCCTGACGCCCGCGGGCGCGATCGATCTGTGCCGCGCCGCGATCGCCGCGCGGGAGCCGGACCTGCACGCGCTGGTCACGCTCGATGCGGCGCCGGTGATCCCGGAGACGGGGCCGCTCGCCGGCATCGCGGTGGGCGTGAAGGACATCATCGACAGCGCCGGCCTGCCGAGCCAGATGGGTTCGTCGATCTATGCGGGCTGGACGCCCCGGGGCGATGCCGCCGTGGTGAGCCGGCTGAAGCAGCTCGGCGCCGTCGCCCTCGCCAAGACCACGACCACGGCCTTCGCGAGCAGCGATCCGACCGAGACGGTCAACCCGCACGATCCCGGTCACACGCCGGGAGGCTCCTCGGCGGGCTCGGCCGCCGCCGTCGGCGCCGGGATGCTGCCGCTGGCGCTCGGCACGCAGACGGCGGGGTCGGTGATCCGGCCGGCGAGCTATTGCGGCTGCGCGGCGGTGAAGCCGTCGTTCCGGCTGATCCCCACGGTCGGCGTGAAGACCTATTCCTGGGCCCTCGATACGGTCGGGCTGTTCGCCGCCGGGGTGGCGGATGTCGCCCATGCCCTCGCGCTCGTCACAGGGCGTCCGGAGATCGAGACGGCAGCGGTGGGCTCGGCGCCGCGCATCGCATTGGTGCGGCAGGACTTCGCCGAGGCGCCCGAGCCGGAGGCCGAGGCGGCGCTGGCACAAGCCCGGCAGGCCGCCGAGCGGGCCGGCGCGCGCGTGAGCGACCTCGCCCTGCCGCCGGAGCTGGCGCAGGCCTGGGAGCGGCAGCGCGTCATCCAGAATTACGAGGGGCGGTTGGCGCTCGCCTGGGAATACGACACGCAAGCCGACGCGCTCCCGCCCCGCGTCCGGGAGCATCTCGAGGCCGGCGCGGCAATCAGCCCGGCCCAGTACGACGACGCCCGCCGCCACGGCCACCACGCCCGGCGAGTGCTGAAGGGCCTCTTCGCCGATTACGACGCGATCCTGACCTTCTCGGCGCCGGGTCCGGCGCCCGCGACCCTGGCCTCCACCGGGGATCCACGCTTCAACCAGCTCTGGACGCTGATGGGCGTGCCCTGCGTGAACGTGCCGGTGCCCGGACACCGCCTGCCGGTTGGCGTCCAGGTGATCGGCCGCTTCGGCGACGACGGCCGGGCCCTGGCGGTGGCCCGGATGATCGAGGCCGCCCTGGGCGGCTGACCGGCCGACCGCGCCGTCCCTTCGGGGCCGCGGCGCGGCGCCCGGACGGACGGCGCGGGAGCCCGGGACTCTCAGTTGCTCGGCTGCTCGTGGAGCGTATCCTCCACGTAGAGCTGCTCCAACAGGACCTTGATCACCGCCATCAGCGGCAGGGCGAGGGCGATGCCCCACAGCCCGAAGATCACGCCGAGGATCAACTGGCCGGCGAAAATCGTCGCCGGCGGGATGTCCAGCGCCCGCTTCTGGATGAACGGCGTCAGGCCGTAGCTCTCCAGGCACTGCACGGCGAGATACACGCCGATCGCGCCGATCACCGCCTTCGTGCCCGAGGCCAGGGCGGCCAGGATGATCACGAGGCCCGCCACCAGCGGCCCGACCGTGGGCACGAAGGCGAGGAGGCCCGCCTGAAGTCCCAGGATCAGCGCGCCGCCGATCCCCAGGAAGGCGAGGCCCGCCCAGGTGCACAGGAAGATCACCGCCATGATGATCAGCTGTCCGAACAGCCAGTGCCGCAGGGTCTCGCCGGCCCCGTCAAGGACCTGGGTCGCGCGCCAGCGCTTCGCCGGCGGCACGAAGCGGACTGCCCCGTCCCGGTAGGCCTTCGGGTCGGCCGCGAAGGCGAGGCCCAGAAAGGCGATGACCAGGACGTTGCCGAGGGCGTCGAACAGACCCAGGATCACGGCGGCGGCGGGCCCGAGGACGCTGCCGGCATCCGAGACGATCGAGCCGCTGCCCTTCAGCAGGCCGTTGGCGAGGCCGCCAAGGCCGCCCTCTCTCTGGCCCGCATCCGTGGAGCCGTCCTTGCCGCCGCCCTGTGGGGCGAGGCTAGGGACATCAATGCCCCGCTCGGAGAGCCAACCCGAGACCGTGCCGGCCTGGTCCTTGATCGTCGTGCCAAGGTCGCGGCCCTGCTGCACGATGGTGGCGCCGCCGTAGCTGCCGAAGCCGATAACCGCGACCGCGACCGCAAGGCTGGCGATGGACAGCCGCAGCCCCCGCGGCAGGGGGAGGATGCGGCCGAGCCCGCGGGTCAGGCCGTCGAGGAAGACGCCGAGGAGCACCCCGGCGAAGATCAGCAGGAGCGTACCGGCCGACATCCAGGCCAGCGCCAGCGCCGCCACGAAGCACACCACGGCGATCCCGGAGGCCGCGAGCGGCGCCGACTGGCGCCAGGACGCGGCCGGGCCCTCCAATTCCTGAAACCTGCTGTCTGACATCATCGCTCCTGCACCGCAGGCTCACGAACGCCGCGGGCCCTCACGGGTCAAGTCCGCCAGCGCCGCTTCGGTGCGCGACCCTGGGGACCGGACCGTCGTCCGCGTGTTGTCCGCTCACGGCGCAGATGCGAGCGCCGCCCGATCTAGAAGGCCCCATGAGCAGCTACGATGACAGGAAGGTTCGGTCCCCTGGCCCGGGCCGAACGGTCGACACGGGGGATCAGCTCAGCAGCGCGGTCCTGCTCGGGATCTCGATCGTGGGAGCTGCCGCCGCGGTGCTGCTCAACGCGCTGAACGTGTAGCGCGCCGATCAGAGGCTCAGCTCCAGCGCCCGGCCGCGGCATCGTCCTGGGCCGTCGCCGCGACCCAGCCGCCGGTCGTGCCATCGGCGAGGTGCTCGCGTTTCCAGAACGGGGCGCGGGTCTTGAGATAATCCATCAGGAAGTTCGCGGCCTCGAAGGCGGCGACCCGGTGGCTCGCGGCAGTGACCACGAGCACGATACCGTCGCCCGGCCGCACCAGACCGTGCCGGTGGATCACCCGCAGGGCCTGGAGCGGCCAGCGAGCGATCGCCTCTTCGGCGACCCTCTCGATCTCGGCCTCGGCCATGCCGGGATAATGCTCCAGCTCCAGGGCCGCCAGCCGCTCGCCGTCGTCGCGACAGAGGCCGGTGAAGGTGACGACGGCGCCCGCCCGGCCGCCCAGCTTGGCACTCAGGTCGGCGATCTCGGTCGCGGTGTCGAAGGGCTCGGCCTGGATGCCGATGCTCGGAACGGGGGCGCTCATGGTCCGATCCATAGGAGTCCGCGGCTTTGCCGGCCAGTCCCGTCCCTGTCACACCCGGCCCCGCCTCTATATGAGACGGTCCGTCGCGCCCTGCCGGCCCGGCGCGCGGCCCGCGATCATCCGGATCACCCCGCGTGCTCCGGACGGCGCTGGAGAAGGATATCCGCGTGACCCCCGACCTGATCCTGCCCTACGACGGCGTGCAGCCGGATTTCGCGAGTCGCCCCGTCTGGTGCGGGCGCGGCAGCACGGTGATCGGCGCAGCCCGGATCGGCGCGCAGGCCTGGATCGGCGACGAGGCTGTGATTCGCGCCGACGGCCAGACGGTGACCCTCGGCGACCGCTTCTGGCTCGGCCACCGCTCGACGGTGCATATCGCCACTCGGACGCACGGCACCCGGGTCGGCGACCGCGTCACGGTCGGGCGCAACAGCGTCGTGCATGCCTGCACGCTCGGCTCCGACGTAGTCGTCGAAGACGATGTCGTGATCCTTGATGGGGCAGAGGTCGGCGACGGCGCGGTGATCGAGGCAGGCTCGACGGTCTTCCCCCGGGCGAATCTCCCCGGCGGCTATGCCTATGCCGGTAGCCCGGCCCGTCCGAGTCGTGCCATCGGATCCGACGAGATCGCCGAGCGCGCCGAGCGGGTGCGCGAGCGCATGGGCGACGGGCCCACCTTCCCGCCGGGAGAGGTGCCGGAGGTCGAGGCCAGCGTCTTTGTGGCGCGCACGGCCCGCCTGCGCGGACGGGTGAGCCTCGGTGCGGGCGCCAGCGTGCTGTTCTGCTGCGACCTCAACGCCGAGGTCGGCCCGATCGTGATCGGGGCCGATACCAATATTCAGGACAACACAATCATCCGCACTCGGGCGGACGGCGTGGTGATCGGGCGGGATACCACCGTCGCCCACAACGTCCGGATCGCCGATTGCCGGATCGGGGCGCGGGCCCTGATCGGCATCGGCGCCAGCATCGCGTCCGGAACCCTGATCGCCGACGACGTCATGCTGGCGGCGGGCGCGACCACCGATCCTGGTCAGATCCTGGAGGCCGGCTATCTCTGGGGCGGTCGCCCGGCCCGGATCCTGGCCCCCCTCGATGCGGAGAAGCGCGCCATGATGATCCGCATCGTCGAGGGCTATTGCCAGCACGGCCGGGAATACCGGGCCGCGCAGGAGGCGCTGGCTTAACGGCCCGCGGTCAGTGCTGGAGGATCTTCGACAGGAAGGTCTGCGCCCGCTCGGAGCGGGGACTGCCGAAGAACTCCTCCTTGTTGGCGTCCTCGACGATCTCGCCGCGATCCATGAAGATCACCCGGTCGGCGACCTTGCGGGCGAAGCCCATCTCGTGGGTCACGACCATCATGGTCATGCCCTCCTTGGCAAGCTCCACCATCACGTCGAGCACCTCGCCGACCATCTCGGGGTCGAGGGCCGAGGTCGGCTCGTCGAACAGCATCACCACCGGATTCATGGCGAGCGCCCGGGCGATCGCCACACGCTGCTGCTGACCGCCGGAGAGCTGGCCCGGAAACTTGTTCGCATGGGCGCTGAGGCCGACGCGGGCGAGCAGGTCGAGACCGCGCTTCTTCGCGTCCTCGCCGCTGCGGCCCAGCACCTTGCGCTGGGCGATGGTGAGGTTCTCGGTGATCGACAGATGTGGGAACAGCTCGAAATGCTGGAACACCATGCCGACCCGCGAGCGGAGCTTGGGCAGGTTGGTCGCCTTGTCGGCCACCTTGGTGCCGGCCACGGTGATCTGGCCCTTCTGGAAGGGCTCCAGGGCGTTGACGCATTTGATCAGAGTCGACTTGCCGGAGCCCGAAGGACCGCAGACGACCACGACCTCGCCCTTGGCGACGTTCGTGGTGCAATTCGTCAGCACTTGGAAATCGCCATACCATTTGCTGATGTTGTCGATGGCGATCATCGTCTCGCCGGGTGCCACGACGGGCGCGCCGGAGATCAGGCTGCCGGGCTGCAGGCCGGCATCCTTCGGCGCGTGGCTGGCATCGACGACGGGTTCGGCGGCGGTCGGGGCCGGCATCGGGGACGAGGTCATGACACAGTCTCCAGTGTCGGTCAGCGAATGATGGCCACGCGGCGCTGCAGACGGCGCACCAGGTACGAGGCCGAGAAGCAGATCGCGAAATAGACCACGGCTGCGAAGATATACATCTCGACGAGGCGGCCGTCGCGCTGGGCGACCTTCGAGGCGGCGCCCATGAAGTCTGTCAGCGACAGCACGTAGACGAGGGACGTATCCTGGAACAGGATGATCGTCTGGGTCAGCAGCAGCGGCAGCATGTTGCGGAAGGCCTGGGGCAGGATCACGTTGCCCATGGTCTGCCAGTAATTCATCCCGAGCGCCTGGGCGGCGGCCGTCTGTCCCTTCGGGATCGACTGGATCCCGGCCCGCATGATCTCCGAGAAGTAGGCCGCCTCGAAGGCCATGAAGGTGATCAGGGCCGACGGGAAGGCGCCGACCTGGATCGGCGTCGAGGCTCCGGTCAGATAGGCGCCGATATACGGCACCAGGAAATAGAACCAGAAGATCACCAGGACCAGCGGCAGCGAGCGGCACAGCTCGACATAGCCCTTGGCGAGGTGCCACAGGCCGGGGATGCCCGACAGGCGCGCCATCGCCAGCAGCGTGCCGATAATCACGCCGCCCACGGCCGCCATGGTGGTGAGCGTCACGGTGAAGACCATGCCCTGCCCGAACAGGTAGGGCAGGGACGAGACGATGACGGAGAAGTCGAAATTCGAGAGCATCGGGGCCTGTTCGCGGTGGCCGTCGGACGGCGGAGGATCGGGGGCGGGCTGTCCTCAGCGCTGGCCGGGGATGGCGACCGCCTTCTCCAGGAAGGTCGCCGCCGTGACGACCACGAGGTTGATGATCACGTAGAGGATCGTCGCAGCCGTGAACGCCTCGAATACCTGGAACGAGAATTCCTGCATCGAGCGGGCTCGCGCGGTCAGCTCCAGCAGGCCGATGGTCAGCGCCACCGACGTGTTCTTCAGGTTGTTGAGGAATTCCGAGGTCATCGGCGGCAGGATGATCCGGTAGGCGTTGGGCAGCAGCACGTAACGGTAGGTCTGGTAGGTCGTGAAGCCCATGGCGGTGCCGGCCATGCGCTGGCCCCGCGGCAGCGACTGGATGCCGGCACGGACCTGCTCGGCGACGCGCGAAGCGGTGAAGAAGCCGAGGCAAACCACCGCCGTGTAGAACGGCGCATCGGGTAGTTGCTTGATCGCGTCACCGATCCGGGTCGGGACCACTTCGGGCAGCACGAAGTACCAGAGGAACATCTGCACCAGCAGCGGCACGTTGCGGAACAGCTCCACATAGGCCGTGCCGATCGCGTTCGCGGGCTTCGACGGCAGGGTGCGCAGCACGCCGACCAGCGAGCCCAGGAAGAAGGCGATCATCCAGGAGCAGAGCGCGGTCGTGATCGTCCACATGAGCCCCGAGAGCAGCATGTCGAGATACGTGCCGTTGCCCTCCGGCGAGGCGTCGAAGAAGATCCGCCAGTTCCAGTTGTAGTTCATCGCGCCGCTTCTGAAATAAAACGTGTGAGTCCGGTGTTTCCCAATCTCACCCTCATCCTGAGGTGCTGCGCAGCAGCCTCGAAGGAGGGCTCCGGATGCCGCCGCGCTTCCTGGAGACCTCCTTCGAGGCCTCCGCTGCGCTTCGGCACCTCAGGCTGAGGCTGAGGATGGGAGAGCCGTCGGCCTCGGACCTTCCGTGACGCACCGCGGGCTCTTGCCCGCGATGCGCCTCATCGTGTCGGCCAGATCTCAGTAGGCCGCCGGATCGGGGCTCGAGATCGGGGTCGTGAACTGCTTCTTCATCTCCGCGCTCATCGGCAGGTTGAGATTGATGTTGCGCGGCGGGATCGGCTTGGTAAACCACTTGTCGTAGAGCGCCTTGCCCTCGGGACTCGTGTAGAGCTTTGCGGTGGCGTCGTCCGCGACCTTCTTGAACTCCGTGTCGTCCTTGCGGAGCATGATGCCGTAGGGCTCGGGCTTCGACAGGGCTTCGGTGGAGATTTCGTAGGCGGACGGATCCTTCGAGGAGGCGGCGAGCGAGGCGAGCAGCACGTCATCCATCACGAAGGCGGCGGCGCGGCCGGTCTCGACCATCAGGAACGCCTCGGCGTGGTCCTTGGCCGGCAGGATCGTCAGGCCGAGCTTACGCTCCGTGTTGGCCTCGTTGATCTGCTTGATGTTCGTGGTGCCCGAGGTCGACACGACGGTCTTGCCCTTCAGGTCCTCGATCGTATGCAGGTTGGCCGACTTCTTCGAGACGTAGCGGGTCGCGGTCAGGAAGTGCGAGTTCGTAAACCACACCTGCTTCTCACGCTCGGCGTTGTTGGTCGTCGAGCCGCATTCGAGGTCGATCGTGCCGTTCGCCATCAGCGGGATGCGGGTGGCGGAGGTGACCGGGTTGAGCTTCACCTCGAGGTTCGGGAGGTTGAGCTTGGCCTTCACGGCGTCGGCGATCTTGTAGCAGATGTCCATCGCGTAGCCGACCGGCTTCTGATCGCCGCCAAGATACGAGAACGGCACGGAGGCGTCGCGGTAGCCGATGACGATGGCGTTGGCGTCCTTCACCTTCTTGAGGGTGCCGGTCAGCTCCTGCGCCCGCAGGCTCATCGGAGCGAGGGCGAGAGACAGGCCCAGCGCCGCGGCTAGGCCGCGGCGAGCGAAATCAGACTGCATCGGTACGGAACTCCTGGATCGGGCCGAACGGTGTCGGCTGGCGGCGGGGTACGCGGGCCCGCCCGCTCGGGCGACGCCTGTGCAATGATGGTGCCGGGAGACGGGTCGAAGGGCCGCGCGAGCCTGCGGCTGAGTACGGACAAGTTGCAGCCAAGCTCCTGCGCACGTCCGCAGACGCGGTCCCTGCCGTCCTCATGGCCTCCTCCCAAGCGCTGAGCCGGCCTCGCGCTCGCGCCGGCGGCATCATGCACACTTCTTAGGCGTACGCACGCGGTGTGGAGGACGGATCCGCCAGGAAGGCTGACGAATCCACGGTATAGAAAACGACGACGCCGCCCCCACGGTATCGGGAGGCGGCGTCGGACTGAAAACCCGGTCTGTGGCGGCGGCTTACTTCGTCAGCTCATTGCCGCTGTAGTCGATCTTGCCGTCGGCGCCCTTCTTCCACTCGTACATGACGTAGTCGGGCCGGGTGATGTCGCCCTTCTTGTCGTAGGCGATGGGTCCGACCACCGTGTCCACCGGCTTGCCCTGGTGCAGCCAGTCGGCCAGCTTCTTGCCATCGCTGGAGCCGGTCTCGGCCATCGCCTTCGCCAGGACCTGAACGGCGGCGTAGGAGTAGAGCGTGTAGCCTTCCGGATCGATGTTCTTGGCCTTGAAGGCGGCCAGCGCCGCCTTGGCGTTCGGGTTCTTGCGGGCATCCGGCGGGAAGGTGGTCAGCGTGCCCTCGGCCGCGGGACCGGCGATCGCCACGAGTTCGCGGTCGACCATGCCGTCGCCGCCCATCATCGGCGCCTTCAGGCCCTGGTCGCGCATCTGGCGCAGGATGAGGCCGGCCTCGGTATAGTAGCCGCCGAAATAGACGACATCGACATTGGCGGACTTGAGCTTGGAGACGAGCGCCGAGTAGTCCTTCTCGCCCGGGTTGATGCCCTCGTACATCGCCTCCTTGCCACCCTTGGCCTTCAGCGCCTTCAGGGTCTCGTCGGCCAGTCCCTTGCCGTAGGGCGTCTTGTCGTGGACGAAAGCGATCTTCTTGCCCTTGAAATGCTCGGCCAGGTAGGTGCCGGCCACCGCGCCCTGCTGGTCGTCGCGGCCGCAGGTACGGAACGTGTTCCACATCCCGCGCTCGGTGAACTTCACGTTCGTGGAGGCGGGGGTGACCTGGATGATGCCGGCGTCGAGATAGACGTCGGAGGCCGGGATCGAGACGCCGGAATTGTAGTCGCCGACGACCATCTTCACGCCGTCGCTGGCGAACTTGTTGGCCACCGAGACGCCCTGCTTGGGGTCGGAGGCGTCGTCGCCGACCGTGACGGTCAGCGTCGTGCCCTTCAGCGTGCCGGCCTTGTTGAGGTCCTCGACCGCCTGGCTCGCGCCGTTCTTGAGCTGCGCGCCGATGGCGGCGCTGTTGCCGGTGATCGGCGCGGCGACGCCGAGCTTGACCTCGGCGGCCTGCGCGGCCGCCGCCATCGCGCCGAGGGCGAGCCCGGCCAACAGAATCGATCTCATCGCGTACTTCCCCTAGATGTCAGGACCGCACGTGCGGATCCGGCCGCACTCATCGGACCTCACTCGCTGCGGGCGCCCGCTCGCGCCATGTCAACGGTGAGGTCTTCTCGTAGAGCCAGCGGTACTGGCTCGTCATCTGGCGCGTCCGCGTGTAGCGGAATCCCGCCGCGCCGATGATCATGACGACGACCGCGTCGACCGCATAGTAGTGCAGCGACAGCAGCGTGCCCGAAAACAGGGCGTAGTGGATGAAGCGCACGGCAGCGGCCACCAGAAGCAGCGCCAGGGCGCAGTGCCAGAAGGGTCGCCACCCCCGCGCGATGCCGCGGGCTGCCATCCAGCCGGCCCAGCCGCCCATCACCACAGTGACGAGCAGGAACAGCCAGGCCGACGGCTCCTCGTACAGGATCCCCTGCAGCACGCTCATGCCCCGACCGGGCCGGCATGGCCCCCTTCCAGATAAGCGGCCTTGACGTTCGGATCGTCGAGCAGCGCTCGCCCGGTGCCGCTCATGGTCACCCGGCCGTTGACCAGCACGTAGCCGCGATGGGCGAGCTTCAGGGCGTGGTAGGCGTTCTGTTCCACCAGGAAGATCGTCATGCCGTCGGTCCGGTTCAGCTCGCGGATCGCGTCGAAGATGCCCTTCACCACCAGCGGCGCGAGGCCGAGCGAGGGCTCGTCGAGGAGCAGCAGGCGCGGGCGGCTCATCAGCGCCCGGGCGATGGCCAGCATCTGCTGCTCACCGCCCGACATGGTGCCGGCGCGCTGGTTCAGGCGCTCCTTCACCCGCGGGAACAGGGCGCAGACCTTCTCCAGATCCTCGGCGAAGAAGCGCCCGTCGTGGAGCGCGGCGCCCATCTGAAGATTCTCGTAAACGGTCATGCGCGGGAAGACCCGGCGGCCTTCCGGCGACTGGGCGATGCCGAGCCGGGCGATGGCGTGGGTCGGCAGCCGGGTGATGTCGCGCCCGTCATAGGTGATCGTTCCCGAGCGCGCCTGGGGGCTGCCAAAGATCGTCATCATCAGGGTCGACTTGCCGGCGCCGTTGGCGCCGATCAGCGTGACGATCTCGCCCTCGGCCACGTCGAGGTCGACCCCGCGCAGGGCGGCGACGCTGCCGTAATAGGTCGAGACGTCGCGCACTGCGAGGAGCGGGGGCTTGGCACCCGCCTGGATCGCCCGCGTCTCCTCGACCAGGACGTTGATGCCGGCGACGCTCATGCCCGCACTCCGGTTGGCGCGCCGTCGGCGTGGGGCACGGTGATCCCGACCTCCGCCTCCACAGCCTCGACCTCCTCGTCCTCGACGCCGAGATAGGCGGCGATCACCTTCGGGTCGGCCCGCACCTCGGCGGGGGATCCGTCGGCGATCTTCACGCCGTAATCGAGCACAACGACGTGGTCGGAAATCTCCATCACCACCGACATGTCGTGCTCGATCAGCAGCACCGAGGTGTCGTGCGCGTCGCGAATGTGGCGCAGGAGCCCGTTGAGCTCCGCCGATTCCCGCGGATTGAGACCGGCCGCCGGCTCGTCGAGGCAGAGCAGCACAGGGTCGGTGCACATCGCCCGGGCGATCTCCAGGCGCCGCTGAGCGCCGTAGGGCAGCGCGCCCGCCGGGTCATCTGCGCGCGCCGTGAGGTCGATGCGCTCGAGCCAGGCCTTGGCCCGCTCGATTGCCGCACCCTGCGCGTCCCGGTAGGTCTTGAGACCGAGCAACCCGAGGATCGTGTAGCCCGAGGCCCGCATCAGCGGCGCGTGCTGGGCGACAAGCAGGTTCTCCAGCACGGTCATGCCCTGGAAGAGGCGGATGTTCTGGAAGGTGCGGGCAACCCGCGCGGTGCGGTTAACTTTGTGGTTGGGAAGCCGCTCCAGCAGATGCGATGTGCCGTCGGCGTGCGCCAGCGTCAGCATCCCCTCGGTCGGCTTGTAGAAGCCGGTGATGCAGTTGAACACCGTGGTCTTGCCGGCCCCGTTCGGGCCGATCAGCGCGGTGATGTCGCCGCGGCGCGCCTCGAAGGACAGGTCGGAGACGGCGGTGAGGCCGCCGAACCGCATGGTCAGGTGCTCGACCGTGAGCACCGGCGGGGGGAGGGGTGACGTCGCCATCAGCCGTGCCCCTCGCTGACGTGGGCGCCCGAGACCGCGCGCCGCTGGCCCAGCGACACCGACGGCATGCGCTCCGAGATCAGGCCGCGCGGGCGCCAGACCATCATGGCGACCATAGCCAGCCCGAACAGGAGGAGGCGGTACTCGCTGGGATCGAAGCCCTCGCCGAACACGGCTTTCAGGAACCCGAGGTTGCGCAGCATCTCCGGCCCGCCGACCATCGCCACCGCGGCGATCGCGACGCCGACCTGGCTGCCCATGCCGCCCAGCACCACGATCGCCAGGATGATGGCGCTCTCCAAGAAGTTGAAGCTCTCGGGGCTGATGAAGCCCTGGCGCACGGCGAAGAAAGAGCCTGCGACGCCACCGAAGGCCGCGCCCAGGGCAAAGGCCGTCAGCTTCGTGGCCGTCGTGTCGATGCCGAGCGACCGGCAGGCGATCTCGTCCTCGCGCAGGGCCTCCCAGGCCCGCCCGATCGGCAGACGGCGCAGGCGCAGGGTGACGAAGTTGGTGATCAGGGCGAGGCCCAGGATCAGGTAATACAGGAAGACGAGCCGGTGCATCGAGTCGAAGGGGATGCCGAAGGTCGCCGCAAACCCGTCATCGCCGGCCGTGAACGGGATCCCGAAGAAGGTCGCCCGCGGGATCGACGAGATGCCGGCGCCCCCGCCGGTGACGTCGGTCCAGTTGATCAGGACGAGGCGGATGATCTCGCCGAAGGCAAGAGTGACAATGGCGAGGTAGTCGCCGCGCAGGCGCAGGACCGGGAAGCCGAGGATTATCCCCCACAGGCCGGCGAACAGGCCCGCCAGCGGCAGGCAGACCCAGAACGACAGGCCGAAGGTGGTCGAGAGCAGCGCGTAGGAATAGGCTCCGACCGCGTAGAAGGCGACGTAGCCGAGGTCGAGCAGGCCGGCGAGGCCGACCACGATGTTCAGCCCCCAGCCGAGCATCACGTAGGTGAGGATCAGGATGCCCAAGTCGATCCAGTAGCGGGCCGAGGACAGGCCGCCGGTGGCCAGGGCGGAGATCATCGGCAGGGTCAGCGCGACGAAGATGAACAGCCAGAGACCGACCTTCGAGGTTTTCTGGCCCGCGTCGGGCTCGCCGTGGACGGCCTCGGTCGCCTGCGCCGGGGAGGGGGTCAGCGCCCGCCGCGCGTCGCGGCGCAGCAGCACGAGGCGCTGGACGAGGCGCACCACGAAGATCGCCGCGCAGAGTGCCGCCACCAGCCCCCAGCGCGGCACGAGCACCAGCTCGGTTCCGGGTCCCGGATCCGTGCGGTAGGCGATGATCGGGACGCAGAGGCCGAAGGTGACGAGGGCGTAGAGGGCAGCGTCGCGCAGGATGCCGGCCATCGCGGAGCCCGGGAGAGCAGTCTGCGAGCCGGCCATCAGACTTTCTCGACCTCGGGCCGGCCCAGGATGCCCGACGGCATGAAGATCAGCACGATCGCCAGGATCGAGAAGGCGGCGACGTCCTTGTACTCGATGGAGAAGTAGGCGGACCAGAAGGTCTCGATCAGCCCGATGATCAGGCCGCCGAGCACCGCCCCGGGCAGGGAGCCGATGCCCCCGAGCACCGCCGCCGTGAACGCCTTCACGCCGGGCACGAACCCGTCCGAGAAGGACACGACGCCGTAATACATGAGGTAGAGGACGCCCGCGACGGCCGCCAGCGCGGCGCCGAGCACGAAGGTCAGGGAGATCGTGCGGTCGACGTCGATCCCGAGGAGCGCCGCCATCTTGCGGTCCTGCTCGCAGGCGCGCTGCGCCCGGCCGAAGGGCGTGCGCTGCACGAGGTACCAGAAGCCGGTGAGCAGCACGGCGGTGACCACCATGATCAGCACCTGCTTCCAGGCCAGGAACACCGCGTAGCCGTCGCGCTCGAACAGGGTGATGCCGCCCGACAGCATCGGCGGGGTCGGCTTGTTGCGCGCGCCCTGCACGACCTGCACGAAGTTCGACAGGAAGATCGAGACGCCGATCGCCGAGATCAGCGGAGCGAGGCGGAACGAGCCGCGCAGCGGCCGGTAGGCCACCCTCTCGATCGCCCAGCCCCACAGGGCGGTCAGCGCCATGGCGACCACCAGCACCACCAGGAAGGCCAGCGCGATGGAGCTGACCCCGAGCCAGACCGTCAGCAGCAGGAAGGTGATCAGGGCGATGAAGCAGGAGACCATGAAGACGTCGCCGTGGGCGAAGTTCACCATGCCGATGATGCCGAACACCATCGTGTAGCCGATCGCGATCAGGCCATAGATCGAGCCGAGCGTCAGCCCGTTGATCAACTGCTGTACGAAGACGTCCATGAACTCTCGCGCGCGCAGGTTTCTCGTGCCGCCTCCGGGAACCGCAGGCAGCTTGGCGGGGCAAGTCTCGTACCGCAGCCGCAGCATGCCGGCCACAGGTTTCATCGCTGCCCGAGCGTCGCGCGAAAACAGTCGACCACGCCAGTAACAAGCCCTGGTCGGGCTTGCGCGTGGCGCAGTTCGTGCGACACGTTAACGAATTGCAATGCTCGATCATCCCGGGCCCAGGCGAGGAGCAGTACCAATGGCAGGGTCGCGACTCACGACGATGATCTTCGTCGGCATGCTCCTCGGAATCGCTGTCGGCTACGCCTGCAGCATCACCTGGCCTGATCCGCAGACCGCCAAGGAGATCGCCGGCTACATCGCGCTGGTCTCCGACGTGTTCCTGCGGCTGATCAAGATGATCATCGCGCCGCTGGTCTTCTCCACCCTGGTGGTCGGCATCGCGCATCTCGGGGACACGGCCTCGGTCGGCAGGGTCGGCGGCAAGGCGCTGCTCTGGTTCGTGGGCGCCTCGTTCTGCTCGCTGATGCTCGGCCTCATCATGGTCAACCTGATGCAGCCCGGCCAGAACCTGAACCTGCCGCTGCCCGATGCCGGCGCCGGGACCGGGCTCAAGGCGGCCTCGCTCTCGCTGAAGGAATTCGTGACGCACCTCGTGCCGAAGAGCGCCGTCGAGGCGATGGCCAACAACGAGATCCTGCAGATCGTGGTCTTCTCGATCTTCTTCGGCGTCGGCTTGGCCGCCCTCGGTGAGAAGGGCCGCCTCCTCGCCAAGGGCATCGAGGGCGTGGCCGACGTGATGCTCAAGGTCACGGGCTACGTGATGATGTTCGCCCCCGTGGCGGTGTTCGCCGCCATCGCGGCGACGATCACCACGCAGGGCATCGGCGTGCTCGTGACTTACGGCAAGTTCCTCGTCGAGTTCTACATCGGGCTCGGCGTGCTCTGGACGCTCCTGATGGGCGTCGGCTTCCTGATGCTCGGGGGGGGCGGCATCATGCGGCTGTTCAACCTGATCAAGGAGCCCTTCGTGCTCGCCTTCTCGACGGCGTCGAGCGAGGCCGCCTACCCGAAGATGCTGACGAACCTGGAAACCTTCGGGGTGCCGAACCGCATCACGTCGTTCGTGCTGCCGATGGGCTACTCGTTCAACCTCGACGGCTCGATGATGTACTGCACCTTCGCGGTGATGTTCATCGCGCAGGCCTACAACATCCCGCTGACCTGGGGTCAGCAGCTCACGATGCTGCTCCTGCTTATGGTGACGTCGAAGGGCATGGCGGGCGTGCCGCGCGCCTCGCTGGTGGTGATCTCGGCGACGCTGTCGCACTTCAACATCCCGGAGGCGGGGCTTTTGCTGATCATCGGCATCGACCAGTTCCTCGACATGGGGCGCTCGGCCACCAACGTGCTCGGCAACAGCGTCGCCACCGTGGCGGTCGCCAAGTGGGAGGGCCAGCTCACCACCACCGACCAGCGCCTCGACCATGTCGGCACCGTGGCCTCGCCGGCGGAGTAGCGGCCGGGCTTGCGGGATCTGCGCCCGACCGGATGTCGGGCGCGGGACGGCTGTCCAACGCGCCCCCTCATCCTGAGGTGACCGCGTCAGCGGGCCTCGAAGGCGGGCGTCAGGGATCGCGCGGCTGGATGGAGGGCTCCTTTGGGGCCTCCGCGGCGCTCCGGCAGCTCGTGATGAGGGCAATGGACGGGAGCGGCCGGGCGCCGGGCGCTCCTGAGTGCGGTGTGGCTTGTGCGGTGCGCCTGGGAGGCTGGGTGATGACGATGCGGTCCGTCATGGTTCTGGCGCTGGCGCTGGCGGGCGCGTCGCCGGCCTCCGCCGTCGAGGTTCTCACCGGGACGCTCAGGAGCGTGGCCGAGCGCGGCGAGATCGTGCTCGGCTACCGGGAGAGCTCGGTGCCGTTCTCCTTCGTGGAGGGCAAGCAGCCGGACGGGAGCCCGCGTCCGATCGGCTACGCCATCGACCTCTGCGGCGAGATCGCCGACGACGTGCAGACGGCGATCGGCCGACCGGTGAGGATCCGCTACGCGCCGGTCACCGCCGAGACGCGCATCGAGTCGGTGACCTCCGGCAAGATCGACCTCGAGTGCGGCTCGACCACCGCCAATGCCGAGCGCCGCAAGCAGGTTGCCTTCTCGCCGGTGGACTACATCAGCGCGACGCAGCTGCTGGTGAAGCGCGGAGCCGGCATTGCCTCCTACCGGGATCTCGGCGGCAAGACCGTTGTAGTCACCACGGGCACCACCAACGAGAAGGCCGTGCGCGACCAGCTCGCCCGGCTGAAGATCGACGCGCAGGTAGTGACGGCGCCCGACCACGCCGCCTCCTACGCGATGGTGAAGGCCGGCAAGGCCGACGCCTTCGCCACCGATGACGTGCTGCTCTACGGGCTGATCGCCACTGACGCGAAGGACGGGGCGAACTACACGGTGCTGCCCGACAAGCTCTCCTACGAGCCCTACGGCATCATGTTCCGCAAGGACGACCCGGAACTCGCCGGCATCGTGCAGCAGACCTTCACGCGGCTCGCCGAGTCGCGGGCGCTGCGCTGGACCTACGAGCGCTGGTTCCTCAAGCGCCTGCCTAACGGCGAGCGCCTCGACATCCCGATGTCGAACGACCTTCGGGTGAGCTTCCAGCTGCTGGGGCTCGACGGGGGCGAGTGAGCGGCGCGCGCAGAGCCCGGCAGGCGCCTCGCTTTCGCCCAACCGGCACGCGAGGAAGACCCGGCCTGACCGCTTCCCTCCCGCCGCGAGCGTGCCTCCGTCCATGCAGATCGCCGCGCCCTGCCCGAATCCGCTCGCCCTGCTGCTGGCCGCCGCCCTCGGCTGCGCCGCCACGGCGGCCTCCGCCCACCCCCACGTCTGGGTGACCGCCAAGGCCCAGCTCGTCTACGCGGACGGCAAGCTCGTCGGCGTCCGCGACACGTGGAGCTTCGACCCCGAATACACGGCCTTCGTCACCCAGGGCCTCGACACCAACAAGGACGGCACGCTCAGCCCGGAGGAACTCGCCGGGCTCGCCACCGAGAACACCGCCAACCTCGCCGAGTTCGGCTATTTCACGAAGCTGAAGGTCGGCGGCAAGGAGCAGGCCTTCAGCGACCCGAAGGAGCCGGCGGCCCATATGGAGGACAAGGCGCTGGTCATGACCTTCCTGCTGCCCCTGAAGACTCCGGTCCAGCAGGGGCGGGGGGTCGCCGCGCTGGAGGTCTACGACCCGACCTACTTCGTCGCCTTCTCGTTCGCCGAGGGCGCCGACGCTGCGACCCTCGCGGGGGCGCCCCAGGGCTGCGCCGCCACGGTCACCCGGCCGAAGACCGAGCAGCCGAAGACGGCCGATGCCGGAACGCCGGGCATGACCGAGGCCTTCTTCGAAGCGCTCACCGCCGCCTCGACCTACGGCGTGCAGTTCGCCAGCCGGGTCCTCGTGGCATGTCCGTAGGCGTCGGGATCGTCGCCCCCGCCGGGGCGGGGCGGCTGGGCCTGCGGCTCGGCCTCATGGCCCTGGCCGTCGGGCTGGCCGCGCTGCTGGCCGCCGCGATCGCGTGGCTCGTCGCGCCCGGCCTCGCCGCGCCGCCGCCGCGCTCGCCCTTCGGCATCGGCTTCCGGGAGGCCGCCCCGGCTGCCACGGGACTCGGCGGCATCATCCTGGCGCTGCAGGCGAGCTTCTCCCGCAGCCTGAACGCCGCGGTGAGCGCGCTTCGGGGCGGCGGCAGCTGGACCCCGCTGATCGGCCTCGCCTTCGCGTACGGCGTGTTCCACGCCGCCGGCCCGGGCCACGGCAAGGCGGTGATCGCCGGCTACATCCTGGCGGGGGAGCGGGCACTCCGGCGCGGCGCCGCGCTGAGCGCCTGCGCCGCGCTGCTCCAGGCCTGCGTGGCCGGGGCGATCGTCGGCCTCGGCACGCTGGTCCTCAACGCCACGGCGGCGAGCATCACCCGGGCCGGCACCCTGATCGAGACCGTGAGCTTCGCCCTCGTCGCCCTGATCGGGCTGATCCTGACGTGGCGCAAGGCCGGACGCCTCGCCAATCTCGGCGCGGGCTGCGGCCCGGGATGCAGCCACCTGCCGGGACCGCAGGCCCTCGATACCCTCGGCACGTGGCGCGAGCGGGCCGGCGTGGTGCTGGCTGCGGGCACGCGCCCCTGCGCGGGCGCGGTGCTGGTCCTGGTCTTCGCGGTGTCGCAGGGCGTGCCCGGTGCGGGCGTGCTGGCGGTCCTGGCGATGGCCCTCGGCACCGCGGTGACCACGACCGCGCTGGCCTGCCTCGCGGTCTTCGCCAAGCGGATGGCGCTGCGCCTCGCGGGCGGACGGGGGCAGGTCGGCCTCCTGGCGCTCGGCGGCCTCGAACTCGTCGCCGCCGCCTTCGTGCTGGTTCTGGGCACCGCGATGCTCTCCGGCGTCGCGCCGGGCCTCGGCGGCTGAAGGGCCTCGCCTTCCGGGGCGCGGCGTGCCACGCTGCGCGACCGAGACGGAGAGCGCGCCGATGCATCCCGACTTCGCGACGATCCTGAACTGGCGTCTGCTCGCCGGGTCGCATCCCTTTCCCGGCCCCGACGGTGGGACCTGCATCAACGAGGCGGCGATCGTGGCCGCGGGGCTGCCCTACCGGGCGATCCGCTCCAGCGCCGACTGCCCGCCCTGCTTCTCGCGGCCGGTCGCCGCCTACGCCCTCGGGCTCAATGACGCCATGCCGGACGAGGCAAGGCCCCAGCTGATGGCCTTCGTCCTGCGCCTGTCGGGCAGCGCCGACACCCCGGAGATCGAGGCCGCCCGCACCCGGCAGCTGGCGCTGGAGAGCGTCCGCCGTATCCTGGCGCCGCTCTGCGCCGTCGCTGGCCTGACGGCGGACGCGCAAGCCTGCGCGGGGGCGCTGGACTGGCCTGCCGCCCTCGCGGCGGCGAACGCGGCCGCGTGGCGGGGCGGTGCCCGCGCGCAGGCCGCGGCCCAGGCGCGGCGCTGGCGCGAGGGCGCCCTCACCGCCGCGGTGTCCCGCACCGCGACGGCGGCGCAACGGGCGGGCGAGGATGCGCGCTGCGCCGCGGAGGTGGCCGAGGGCGCGGCGCCCTTCGTAGCCGGGACCTGGAGCGAGGCCTGCGCAATCCTCGCGGAAGTCCTCGCCATCGGCCGGCAGGCGCCGGAAATCGCCCTGATTGGCGCCCGTCAGCGCATGGACGCGGCGCGCGCCCGAGTGCCGGCCTGATCAGGCCTCCGCGGGCGCGGCGTCGAGGTCCAGCTCGACGGAGCCGCAATTCTCCAGGAACGTGCCGGTGAGGTGGTAGAAGAACGTGCCGTGCCCGACCACCGCGATGGTGGTCTCGGGCCGGGCTCGCAGCCAGTCCCGGAACGCCGCGACCCGGGCGTCGAACAGGGGCCGCGGCTCCACCGGGTAGCCGCCGACCTCGCAGCCCGGCTCCGCGTGCCACCAGACCTCGGGCAGGTGCCCGACATCGAGGTGCGGGAACTCCGCGGCGATCTCCGAGGTCGCTCGACCGACGTCGCAGCTGCTCTCCTGGCACTCGCGGTGCAGTACCTCGACGAGCACCCGCGGTCGGCTCGGATGCTCGCCGAACAGGATTGCGGCGGTCTCGATGGCGCGGGTCAGGGGCGAGACCACCACGAGGTCGAAGGGGACCGCTCGGAGCCGCTCCCGCGCGACCCGGGCCTGGGCGTGGCCCAGCTCGGTCAGGCGCGCGTCGGGCAGGCCGGGATCGCCGCGCCCGAGCTTGTGCGCGGCGTTGAAGGTCGACTGCCCGTGGCGGATGCAGACGATGCGGGTCTTGTCCGGCATGGATCTCGGAGGCGTTTCAGAGAGGGGATGGCGCGCCGGAACAGTCACGCGAAGCGGCCGCCGCGCTCGATGACCTCGATCTTGTAGCCGTCCGGGTCGGTGGCGAAGAAGAACCGCGCCAGCACATCGTCCCCATGCTTGAGCGTCTTGATATCGGTGGCCGTGAAGCCCTCCCGCCGGTGCCGGGTGTGCTCGGCCTCGACGTCGTCGACCACGAAGGCGATGTGCCCGTAGCCGTCGCCGAGATCGTAGGGCTTGTCGCGACCCTTGTTCACCGTGAGCTCCAGCTCGAACGGCGAGGCCGGGTCCCGCATGTAGATCAGGGTGAAATCCGGGAAGTCGTATCGGCCGGAGACTTCAAGGCCGAAGGCCCGGACGTAGTAGTCGCGCGCGCGCTCCTCCTCGAGGACGCGGATCATGGCGTGGACGGGCTTGGACATGCGCTCGCGATTCCGTGGGCACGCGGCCAGCGTGCAGGGCCCTCTATGTGGCGCCGCGCGCGGCCGTGGAAAGGTCGCCGGGCGCGGCTGCAGAGGCTCCAGTCTCGCCTGCTGCACCTGCGGCGGAACGACCCAGGGAATACATTCGGAGAAATCCGTTCATGAAAATTCGATTTTCGAGACTTGATTTCAGCCTTTTAAGAGTTCCAGTCAGTATATTCAGTTCGTTTCTATTTTATTTGAATTGATATTACGGGTTTTATATAAGTAGTATTGATATACCTACGAGAAGTATCAAATCAACGCTTGACACAACGATTTCTTTAATATCTTTTTTACACACCGGATCGAGATTGGCACTTACATAAACCGAATTGCCAGTCGTCGATTTCTGTCAAGGGGCCTGATAACCGTGTTACGTCTGTCGAACGTCAATATATTACCGAAGCTGGCGGCCGTCATTGCCATGATCAGCATGATCGTCGGTGGATGCATCTGGTATGCGCAGTCGCGAATGACGACGATCGACGACGGCTACAGCCAGTTCATCGTCAACGAGGCGGCGGCCGTCGCCGAGGCTCGTCGGCTCAATCGCCTGATGATCGAGCTGAACTACTGGGTTTACCGCATCATCGCGGAGACCGAGCAGAGCCAGATGCAGGACGCCAACAAGGGCTTCGAGGCCGTTCTACCCAAGGTGCGGGAGCTGCTCCCGGTCTTCCGTTCACACGCACTGACCTTCGCTGCACGCATCGATGAGCAGGCGGCGCGTATCGAGCGCTATCTGCGGGACGTGAACGAGGTCCGCCGGCTCGGGACAGCCAACCAGAACGATCAAGCCATCGCGTTGGTCCATTCGGCGATCGATCCGACGTTTTCCAGCATGCTCGCCGAAGGCAACACGATCGCCGAGGACATCAATGCATACATGCAGAAAGGTTCGGAGGACCTGACGGACCAGACCAATGCAACCCGCCGGACCTTGATGACCGTGAGCGCCCTCGGGATGCTGGCGGGCCTGCTGGCGGCGGTGTTCATCGCCACGGTCGGGATCACGCGTCCGCTGGACCGGCTTGTCACGGTCCTGGAGCGCATGGCGCAGGGCGAGATCGACGCCGACATCGAGGAGGCGGCGCGCCGGGACGAGATCGGCGCGGTCGGTCGCGCGGTGGAGGGCATCAAGACCATGGTCGCCCGCAACGCCGCCGAAGAAGCCGAGGTGAAGCGCCGCGCCGACGAGGCCACGGCCGCAGAGCGCCGACGCACCATGATCGAACTCGCCGACGGGTTCGAGCGCGCGGTCGGCGGCATCGTCGGGATGGTGTCGTCCTCGGCGACCGAGCTGCAGGCCACTGCCCAGACCATGACGTCGAGCGCCACCGAGACGGCGAGCCAGTCCAGCACCGTGGCGGCGGCCGCCGAGGAGGCCTCCGCCAATGTGCAGACCGTAGCGGCGGCCGCCGAGGAGCTGGGCACATCCGTGCAGGAGATCGGCCGGCAGGTCCTCGGCTCGGCCAGCCTCGCCCAGACGGCCGTCGGCGAGGCGGACGAGACCCAGCACCTCGTCCAGGCCTTGAGCCAGGCGGCGACCCGCATCGGCGACATGGTTGGGCTGATCTCGAACATCGCTGGACAGACCAACCTGCTGGCCTTGAACGCCACGATCGAAGCGGCGCGCGCCGGCGAGGCCGGTCGTGGCTTCGCCGTCGTCGCGGCCGAGGTGAAAGACCTCGCGGCGCAGACGGCCCGGGCCACCGAGGAGATCAGCCAGCAGATCGGTCAGATCCAGGGCGTGACCGGTCAGGCGGTCTCGGCCATCGACACGATCGCCGCGCGCATCCGCGAGATCGACGCGGTTGCCACGACCATCGCGGCAGCGGTGGAGCAGCAGGGCGCCGCCACGCAGGAGATCGTCCGCAACGTCTCCCAGGCGGCGGCCGGCACCGATGAGGTCACCAGCAACATCACGGGGGTGGCCAAGGCTTCCGAGGAGACCGGCGCGGCGGCAGCCCAGGTGCTGGGAGCGGCCGGCGAGCTGTCGCGCCAATCCGAGTATCTCGGCACCGAAGTCTCGCGCTTCCTCGGGACAATCCGAGCCGCCTGAAGTCAGGCCCCGATCCGCAGCACCTCGGTCCGAGCACCGGCCTGTGCGAAGGCGTCCGGGTCGGCGCCGGTCATCCAGACCTGACCCGGGAGCGCCGCCAGGGCCTCGAACAGGCCGGCCCGGCGGCGGGGGTCCAGATGGGCCGCCACCTCGTCGAGGAGGATCAGCGGCGCGATGCCGCTCATGGCGCGCACCAGCCGCGCATGGGCGAGGACGAGCCCGATCAGCAGCGCCTTCTGCTCCCCCGTGGATGCCGTCCCCGCCGGCACGTCCTTGGGGCCGTGGCGGACAACGAGGTCGCTGCTCTGCGGCCCGATCAAGGTGCGACCGGCGGCCCGGTCCCGTTGGCGGCCGTTGCGCAGAGCCAAGCGGTAGCGGTCCTCCGCCTCGATCGCCGGCCAAACCGCCACGAGATCGTCCAGGTCGCCTTCGAGGCGGATTGAGGCCCAGGGGAAGGGCTGCGCGTCGTCCCGGGTCTCGGCGATCAGCCTGTCGAGGCGCTCGGCGGTCTCGCGCCGGGCGAGCGCCACGGCGACGCCCAGCTCGGCGACCTCCCGCTCCACCGCGTCGAGCCAGCGGTTATCGTCGGGCCGCTCCTCCAGCAGGCGGTTGCGCGAGCGCAGGGCCCGCTCCATCGCGGAGACTCGGGCGCCATGCGCGGCATCGACCGCCAGCACGAGACGGTCTAGGAACCGCCGCCGGTCCCCTGCCGCGCCGCGGAACAGCCCGTCGAGGTCGGGGGTCAGCCAGACCACCCGCAGGAACTCGCTGAACGCCACCGGTGAGGCGGCGGTGGCGCCGTCGATCCGGCAGAGCCGGCTCGTCCGCCCGTCGGGGCCCGGCGGCTCCAGCCCCGTGCCGAGCCGATGCTCTGCGCCCTCGCGATCGAGGGTGAGCGAGACCGCGAAGCCCCCCGGGCCGCCTGCGCGCGCCATGGCGGCGAACTCCGCCCTGCGCAGGCCCCGGCCCGGCACGAACAGCGACAGCGCCTCAAGCAGGTTGGTCTTGCCGGCGCCGTTCTCCCCGACCAGCGCCACGAACCGGGCCTCGGGCGTCAACTCGAGGTCCGCGTGGTTGCGGAAATCGCGGGCGATCAGGCGGGTGACGCGCAGATCCGACCCGTTAGGCTCGATCCGCGGATCGAGGATGTCGCTCATCGGTGAACCGAGGGGCCGAGACGCGCCGCGCTCAACCGTCCCTTGTTGTCTGACATCCCATCCCATCACCTCATCCTGAGGTGCCCGCATCACCGGGCCTCGAAGGAGGGCTCCAGAAACCACATCGCCATGTGGAGCCCTCCTTCGAGGCCTCCGCTACCCTCCGGCACCTCAGGATGAAGGCGGGACCGGGATTTGCGTGGCAGCCTTACACCCGCATCGGCATCAGGACATACAGTGCCGGGGCGCCCTCGCGATCCTGGATCAGGGTCGGCGAGCCCGGGTCGGCGAGCTTGAACAGGGCGGTGTCGCCTTCCAGCTGCGCGGTAATGTCCAGCAGGTAGCGGGCGTTGAAGCCGATATCGAGGTTGGCCGCCTCGTAGTCGACGTCGAGCTCTTCGGTGGCACTGCCCGAATCCGGGTTGTTCACCGACAGCGCGAGGCGCCCCTCGGCGAGCCCAAGCTTCACCGCGCGCCCGCGCTCCGACGAGATCGTCGAGACCCGGTCCACCGCCTTCGCGAACGCGTCGCGCTCGACCGTCAGGCGCTTGTCGTTGTTGGCCGGGATCACCCGCTGGTAATCCGGAAAGGTGCCGTCGATCAGCTTGGAGATCAGCGTCAGGCCACCGGCGAAGCGCAGGCGGATCTTGGCGGGCGACAGGTCGACCGCGACGCTCTCGCCGCCATCGTCGAGGAGCTTCTGGATCTCGGCGACGGCCTTTCGGGGCACGATCACGCCCGGCATGCCGACGCTGCCCTGCGGGGCCGGGATCTCGACGCGGGCGAGCCGGTGCCCATCGGTGGCCACCGCCCGCATCACCGGGCCGCCCTCGGTCTCCAGCGTGTGCAGGTAGATGCCGTTGAGGTAGTACCGGGTCTCCTCGGTGGAGATCGCGAACTGGGTCTTCTCGATCAGCCGCTTCAGGTCGGCGGCGGCGATCTCGAAGCCGTGCGGCATCTCGCCGGCGGCAAGGTCCGGAAAGTCGCCCTCGGGAAGGGCGCCCAGGGCGAAGCGCGAGCGGCCGGACCGGATCGTCATCTGGCCGGATTCGCCCCCGGTCTCCAGCGAGACCTGCGCGCCGTCGGGGAGCTTGCGCACGATGTCGTAGATCACGTGCGCCGGGACCGTGGTGGCGCCCGGATCCGGCACATCGGCCGGCACGCTCTCGGTCACCTCGATGTCGAGATCCGTCGCCCGCAGCTGGAGCCCCGACCCTTCCGCGCGCAGGAGCACATTCGACAGGATCGGAATCGTGTTGCGGCGCTCGACGACCCGGTGCACGTGGCCGAGCGACCTGAGCAGGGCCGCGCGCTCGACAGTGACTCTCATCGCAATACTCAAGTGGTGGGGACGGCGCCGCGGCCGGCATCCGTCGCGGAATATGGCCGTTCAGCTTGGCGAAGGGGGCCCGGGAACGCAAGGCCGCCGCGGGTGCACCGCACAGCGACCTCCGCGCCCAGGTCGGATGCCCATGCCGAAACCGGGGTATCGGCATGGGCCGGCCCGTGCGAAAGCGCCGCAACAAGCCCGATCCCTGCTCCCCCGACCGATCATGTTGCAGACCATCGACACCGCTGGCCCGTCCCAGACCGCCGCGAGCGTCACGCCGAGCGCAGGCCGGATCCTCGCCGCGAGCTTCGTCGGGACGGCGATCGAGTTCTTCGACTTCTACATCTACGCCACCGCCACCGCCCTGGTGATCGGCCCGGTCTTCTTCCCCGCCGGCGCGCCCGGTGTACAGCAGCTCAGCGCCTTCGCGACCTTCGCCATCGCGTTCATCGCGCGGCCCGTCGGCGCGGCCCTGTTCGGGCATTTCGGCGACCGGGTCGGCCGCAAGGCGACGCTGGTGGCGTCCCTGCTGATCATGGGTCTCTCCACCGTCCTGATCGGCTGCCTGCCGACCTACGCGTCGGTCGGCTGGTGGGCGCCGGCGGCGCTCTGCATCCTGCGCTGCGGGCAGGGGATCGGGTTCGGCGGGGAGTGGGGCGGCGCGGCCCTGCTGGCGGTGGAGAACGCACCGCCGGGCCGGCGTGCGTGGTACGGTATCTTTCCGCAGCTCGGCGCGCCGGTCGGCTTCATCCTGGCCAATCTCGGCTTCCTTGCCCTGAGCTTCGGCCTGTCGCCCGAGAGCTTCCAGGCCTGGGGCTGGCGCCTGCCGTTCCTGGCCTCGGCGGCGCTCGTCGGCGTCGGGCTCTACGTGCGCCTCAAGCTCACCGAGACACCGGCCTTCAGGGCCGCGCTCACCGAGGCGCGGCCTGAGCGGGTGCCCTTCGCCACCATGCTCACCCAACACGGACGTGCGGTCCTGGTCGGCACCTTCGCGATGGTGGCGGTCTATGCGGTGTTCTATCTCTCCACCGTCTTCGCCCTGGGATACGGCACCGCCACCCTCGGCTACAGCCGGCCGACCTTTCTGATGTTCGAGTGCATCGCGGTCTGCTTCATGGCGCTGGGCACCGTCGTGTCGGGTGCCGCAGCCGACCGCTTCGGCCGTCGGCCGGTGCTGCTTTCCGGCATGGCCGTGACGTTCCTGCTGGGCTTCCTCATGGGGCCGATGCTGGGGCACGCCGCCGGTACCGGCACCTGGCCCCCGGTCCTGGGTTTCCTGTGCGTCAGCCTCCTGACCATGGGCTGGGTGTTCGGCCCGATGGGCGCCGTCCTGCCCGAGCTGTTCCCGACACGGGTGCGCTACACGGGCGCATCGGTCACCTACAATCTGGCCGGCATCCTGGGTGCCTCGGGCGCGCCCTACATCGCGCAGGAACTGGCGGCCTATGGCGGGATCGGCTTCGTCGGGTTCTATCTGGCGGGAGCCGCGATCCTCAGCTTCCTCGCCGTGCTGGCCATGCCGGAAACGGGCAACCGCTGACGGGACGCGCAGTCGGCGTGAGAGCACACGCTAGCGGAGCGAGGCGGGCGCTACGCAGGAACGACGGCTCCGGCCTCAGCGCGCCGGGGGCTCCTGAATCGCCGGTACGATCGGCTCGAAACGGCCGAGGAACCGGGTCCGCTCCCAAAGCTCGATCGCGTCGCGCTCGACCATCGCACGGGCACGACGGCGCGCCTGCGTATCGTCCTCGGCCGACAGGATCTCGGCCGAGCAGACGCGGCCGGCCCGGTCGAGCCTGAATGTCCTGTAAGCGCGGCTCCGGTGAGCCGATCCAGCATCCAGCGCGAGCATTGCGAAATCCTCCGAGACAAAGCGTCCCGGAAGAGGGTTAACCAATAGTAAATTGCAGCCTTGGGTGCCTTCCGGAGCCGGCCGGCCTCCCTTTTGGCAGCTCTGTGCCCCGAAGCCGATCGACACTGCGCTGATCTGGAGGCGCCGCTTGGCGGCCTACCTGAACGGAGCCTTCAGCTCCGCTTGTCGAGGGGGCGACCCAGCAGGCGGGCGAACTCGGCCTCGATCTCTTCCACAGAGAATGGATTGCCAGAGGTCTTCGCCTCCGGCCGCTGGACGGGTGGCGCGGCAGGGGGGGGCGGGGGCACAGGCGGAAGGGGGTCGGTCTTCGGAGGTGCCGGCGGCACGGGCTTGGGCGGGATCGGCTCCGGTGGCGGAGGAGCCTCCGGCGCAGCCGCGGGCGGAGGCACCGGATTGACCGGGGCACTGGCCATCGCAGCCGCGAGCGGATCGACGCCCTCGGGCGCGGCCGGAGTCGGCGCGGGCGGCGGCGTCACGGCCGAGGACGAGCGCGACAGGGCGGCCTGGAGCTGCCGGGCCATGTCGGACAGCACCACCGGATCGACGGACTTGCGCTCGGACGGAACTGCGAGGCTCGGCGCCGGACGCACCGGCTCCGGCTCGGCCAGTGCAGCTTCGGGCTTGCGCTCGGAAGCGGGATTGGGCCGGGGCTCGATCAGCGGCGGCGTGGTCCGGCTCAGGATCCGCCGCGGCGTGATCGGCTCCCGAGCCGGTGGCGCGGGCGGTTCCGCCGCCGGTGCTGGTACCGACGGGCCGGGCGAGGGAAGCGGGGGCGGAACGGGGGTCAGGGGCGCCGAGATGTCCTGGCCGGGCTCGTCGCCGCCGAACAACGCGGCGTCGAGGGGCAGCGTGACGGGCGGGGCCGATGCGGAGCGCGGGACCGGCGGCGGCACGACGACGGGCATCTCGAAGCCCGGGTCGAACAGTGGCTCCGCGCGTCGCCCGCCGGATTCGGGCAGGCCCCGAGGGGGCTCGGGCAGCCGGCCGCCCTGGACGAGGGGATCGGGGAGCGGCTCGTCCAGAGGCTCCGGCGTGAGGTCCGGCCGAATGGCCGCCTCCGGCAAAGGCCGCTGGCCGCGCTGGATGTTGCGCTCGACCACGACATCGTTGGGACCGCCCACGAGCAGCAGGTGCTCGACATTGTCCCGGCGCAGCAGGATCAGCTGCCGGGCGCGGTCGAGCTCGTACACGTCGACGATCCCGAGCCGCGGCTGGCGGCCGCGGCTCCCGGACCGCCCCGGCAGGGCGAGGCTCCGGCCGGTCAGCCGGCGCACCGTGAACACGATCGCCGCGAGCGCCGTGAAGATGACGGCGAAGATGACGATATACTGGACGATGGGGGAGCCGTCAGAGCCGAACACGGATTGCAGCCATCGCAAGATTACGCACTCGCACGTTCCGACCGCCGCGGGTGCGCGTCGGCACGGGCTTGTCCATACCATGCGTGGGGGGCGGCAAGGCAAACGACGTTAAGAGTTCGTTAACAGACCTTTTAATTGAGCGCGAACAAGACAATAGGTCGGGACTGCGCCGCCGGCCCGGCTGAACCGACATTCGGCGGCCCTTCGGCAGCCGCGATGGCCGCGCGATGGGAAGCCCGCGGGCGCCCGGGGCCGGCGTCCGGCCGGCGGAGATAGAGCGGATAGATCGGGCGCCCAGAAGCCGCCGGTTCGACCCGCGCCCACGGGTTGCCGCCGGCTCCGGCGATGACGCGCCCCCCACGCTCTCCACTCTCGTCCTCCCGGCCGCCGGCGTCCCGGCCGCAGCGGCACCGCAGCCACCGACCTGGAGCCCCTAGTGGAGCGCCGGGCCGGATGGGGCGCCGTCGCGCTGCCTGCAGCACCGCCGCGGGACCGAGCGCGCTGGGAACGCGCGCTGGTCGGTGTTCCAGGTGTTCAACGATCACGGCCGCCCCGTCCGGGCGGTGTGCGACATCGCCTACACCCCGCTCTGCGAATACGGCCAGGATGTCGCGATCGCGGCGCATCTGGATGCGCCGGCCGAGCCACACGGCGAGTCACCGCCCTTCGGGCACGCCGCGTCGCCGGCCGACGGTGGCATGCGGGGCTGCTTCTTCGCCGGCTGCACGGAGGAGCCCCAACCCGTGGTCGCATCCGGCGCCAGAACCGGCCATCCCTGCGACCGGGCTTAACGCGCTGTTAACCATGCAGGCGGCAGATTTTGCCGAGCCCGCTCGTCCCGGCGCGGCCACGCCATCCCGGAGGCGACCATGGCCCTCGCCGATCTGCCTGTGCTGAGCATGCTGCGCACACGGATGCAATGGGCGCAGGCGCGCCAGGGCGTGATCGCCGAGAACGTCGCCAATGCCGACATGCCGGGGTTCAAGCCCCGCGACCTCGTGGAGCCGCGCTTCGACCGGGCGACCGGTGCCCTCGCCACCACCGCCTCCAGCCTGACGCTCACGAGCGCCGGCCACATGGCTCCGCGCGGCCAGACGGTCGGCGCCGATTCCAAGCGCGCCAAGGGCTTCGAGATCCGCCCGAGCGGCAACGGCGTCAACCTTGAGGACGAGATGATGAAGGCCGGCGAGAACCAGTCGGACTACCAGCTCGCCGCCTCGCTGTATCAGCACAGCCTGACTACCCTGAAGATTGCGATCGGCAAGAGCTGATGCGCGACCGCCGACGGTGGAGCGCTGACGGCCGCAGGGTCGCGGCAGCAGGAGGGTCCTGAGCCATGGAATTCACGAAGTCACTGACGGTGGCGGCAGCGGGCCTCAAGGCCCAGTCGGGCCGGATGCGCATCATCGCCGAGAACATCGCCAACGCCGATTCCGCACCGGCCTCCGCCGGCGCTCAGCCCTACCGCCGCAAGATCCCGACCTTTACCAGTCACCTCGACGACGAGACCGGCGCCAAGCTCGTCGAGGCCGGTCGTGTCCGGCGGGATCCGTCGGCCTTCCGGACCAAGTACGAGCCGGGCAACCCCGCGGCCGATGCCCAGGGCGTGGTGCAGATGCCCAACGTCAACGCGCTGATCGAGAACATGGATCTGCGCGAGGCTCAGCGCTCCTACGAGGCGAACCTCAACATGATCAGCGCCACCCGCAAGATGCTGGCGCAGACCCTCGGCATCCTGAAGTGAGCCCCGGGGCCCGCGGCAGGACCGCATAGCAAGGACGCATGGCGATGGCTTCGAGCAACTTCGCGGCGGGTGCCTACGCGGCCGTCCAGGGCCTCGCCGGCGGCCGGCCCGCACCCCGGGTGCAGCCGACGACCGGCACCGGCACCGACTTCATGCAGATGCTCGGGCAGACCCTGGACAGCGTCGGCGATGCCGGCCGTCGGGCCGACACACAGGCCGTCTCGGCCGCCGCCGGCAAGGCCAACGTCGTGGACGTGGTCACCGCGGTGGCCGAGAGCGAGACCGCCCTCCAGACCATGGTGGCGGTGCGCGACCGCATGATCTCCGCCTACGAGGAGATCATGCGCATGCAGATCTGACCGGCCAACCGTTTCCCCGCCCATTCCGCCCGCACAGATCGCATTCCCATGACCGGCCTCGCCATCCTCGATGTCGCCCGCGACGGCATCTTCGTGTTCCTCAAATGCGCCGGGCCGCTGATGCTGGTCGCCCTCGCGGTCGGGCTCGCGGTCTCCCTGGTCCAGGCCCTGACCCAGGTCCAGGAGCAGACGCTGATCTACGTGCCCAAGATCGTGGCAGTCTTCGCCGTGCTCCTGCTGATGCTGCCCTTCATCGGCGATGCCATGGCCGGCTACATGACCCGCATCGCCGCCCACATCGCGGCCGGCGGCTGATGCGCGCGCCGGCCGGGACAGGCGCGGTCCACGCGTGCCATAGGGGCCGCGATGAACCTGCTCCTGCCCGGCATCGCCTCGGCCTACCTGATCACCTTCGCGCGCATCGGCACGCTGATCATGCTGATGCCGGGGATCGGCGAGCAGACGGTGTCGCCGCGGCTGCGCCTCGCCTTCGCGCTGCTCACCAGCCTGGTGCTGTTCCCGACCGTTCGCCCGCTGCTCGGCGGGACGGAGGGCGTGGCCGGCCCGCGGCTGATCAGCCTCCTGTTCGGCGAGACGATCATCGGGCTGGTGCTCGGCCTGACGGTGCGGATGATCCTCGCCGCTCTCCAGACCGCCGGCGTGATCATCGCGGCGCAGCTCGGCCTGTCCTACGCCATGACGGTCGATCCGAGCCAGGGCGGTCAGCAGGTGGCGATCGGCAACTTCCTGTCGCTGCTCGGGATCACGCTGATCTTCGCGGCGGACCTGCACCATCTCGCCATCGAGGGTGTGGCCCGCAGCTACGTGGTGCTGCCGCCCGACGGCGTGCCGTCCTTCTCGGACGCGCTGATGCTGGCCACCAAGGCGCTCGCCCGGGGCTTCACCCTGGCGGTGCAGATCTCCGGTCCGTTCATCGCCTTCGGGATCCTGTTCAACCTGGGGCTCGGCGTGCTCTCTCGGCTGATGCCGCAATTGCAAGTGTTCTTCCTGGCGGTCCCGGCCTCGATGCTGATCGGCATGCTGCTGCTGATGGGCTGCCTCGGCGTCATGATGGGCGTCTTCCTGGACGATCTGGGCCGGTATCTCGGGGATTACGTCGGCCGCTGAGTGGCCGACTCGCCCGTGTCCCGACGATGTTCCCGCTCTGAGCGCGACGCGAGATGGCCGACGATACCGACGACGAGGACAAGACCGAGGAGCCGTCCCAACGACGGCTCGATCAGGCGATCGAGCGCGGCGACGTCGCGACCAGCACCGAGATCAACACCTTCGCGATGCTGGGTGCGTTCACCCTGACCCTGCTGGTCGCGGCCCCGAGCATCGCCACGAACCTGCTGCACGGCCTCAAGGCCTATCTCGCCAACGCCCATACCCTGCCGGACGACGCCACGGCGATGAAGGAGGCCATGACGCGGGGCCTGTGGCTGTGGCTCCAGGCGGTCGCCGTGCCGGTGGGCCTCGCGGTCGTGGCCGGGCTGGCCGCAGGGCTCCTGCAGCACCCGCTGGTCTTCTCCGCCGAGACACTGATGCCGAAGTTCTCGCGCCTCTCACCGATGGCAGGCGTGAAGCGGCTCCTCGGCATCGAGGCCCTGTTCCAGTTCGGCAAGGGGCTGGCCAAGATCGGCGCCGTAGGCGTCGTCGGCGCGGTGATGCTGTGGAACGACCGCGACCGGCTGGAGGTGTTCGCCCGCTTGGACCCGGCCACCGCCATGCCGGCGATCTTGTCCCTCAGTCTGAAGCTCCTCGCCGGCATGCTGTGCATGCACCTCGCGATCACCCTGGGTGACGCCCTCTACGCGCGGTTCCGCTGGCGCAAGCGCCACCGGATGTCGAAGGAGGAACTCAAGCAGGAGATGAAGGAGTCCGAGGGCAACCCGGAGGTGAAGGGTCGCCTCAGGCAATTGCGGATGGCCCGGGTGAAGAAGCGCATGATGGCGGCGGTCCCCACCGCCACCGTGGTGGTCACGAACCCGACCCACTACGCGGTGGCGCTGCGCTACGAGGCCGGCATGGCCGCGCCGATCTGCGTCGCCAAGGGCGTCGACGCCCTGGCCCTGCGCATCCGCGCGGTGGCGGCCGAGCACGGCGTCGCGGTCATCGAGAACCCGCCGCTCGCCCGCGCGCTCCATGCCACCGTGGAGATCGACCGGGAGATCCCGGCCGAGCATTACCGCGCGGTGGCGGAGGTCATCGGGTTCGTGCTGCGGCTGCGGAGACGGGCAGCCTAGGAACCGCGTCACGCCGCGGCGCCGCAGCCGACCGAAAGCCACGCTTCCTCCACCTTTTTTCGCGAGGCTGTATCAAGGCTTGGCGCGACGAGAGTGGTGCCGCGCTCCGCATGTCCTGATATGGCCGGCTGACCAACCGGGTGACTGTTCTGGAATGAAGCCGATGGCCGACGTCACTGGACCTCCGGCGCCTGCCGCGGGCCCGCAGAATTCGGGGCCTCCGGTCTCACAGGCGTCCGCCCTGCTGGGGACGGGCTCGATCGACCGGTCGGAGCAGCCGGGCCGGGTCGGCCTGCTCCTCGTGCTGGCCGGGCTTCTGGTCGGCGCCGCCATCGGCCTGTCCTTCGTGGCCAACGAGCAGGCCCAGTCGCTGATCGTCTGGCTGCTGGCCCTTCTGGCCATGGCGGGCGTGTTCTTCCTGTTCGCCCTCGCCATCGGGGCGCTCCAGCTCAGCGGCAGTGCCGCCCGGGACGACATCACCAAGGGGATCGTCGATGCCTCGCCGGACGGCAAGCTGGTTGTCGAGGACGGGGGCCGTCTGATCTACGCCAACGAGGCCTATCTGCGGATCGCCAGTGGCGACACCTTCTCGAATCTTGTGCCGGTTGAGCGCATCCTGGTTGGCTCTCCGGAGGTCTCCGAGGCGGTCTACCGGCTGTCGCAGGCCTCGCGCGATGCCAGGGCCCATACCGAGGAGGTCCGCATGTCGCCGCCGCTGGGCCCTACGGCCGGCGAGCGCAGCTTCGGATGGTACCGGGTCTCGGTGCGGCCGCTCGCGCGCCCGCGCCGGGCGGCCTCCCTCTGGACGGTCGCCGACATCACTGCCGAGCGCGAGCGGCAGGAGAACGTCTTCCAGGAACTTCAGCACGCCATCGACTATCTCGACCACGCCCCGGCGGGCTTCCTGTCGATCGATCCGGCCGGCGCCATCGTCTACATGAACGCGACGCTCGCCGCCTGGCTGGGCTACGATCTCGCCAGCGTCGGCCCCGGCGGGCCGCATCTCACCGAGATCGCCCCGGAGGCGGACGTCCTCGTGCGCACCGCCGGCCTGCCGGGCGAGGTCCGCACCGACCGGTTCGACCTCGACCTGCGCCGCCGCAACGGCCACACCCTGCCGGTGCGGCTCTACCACCGGGTCGCCTTCGGCAAGGACGGCAAGCCCGGCTCCTCGCGGACCTTCGTGATCAACCGCTCCGCCGGGGCCGAGACCGACGAGCCGCAGCGCGCCGCCGAGGTGCGGCTCGCCCGCTTCCTCAACAACTCGCCGATCGCCATCGCCACCCTCGACAGTACCGGCCGGATCGCCCGGGCCAACGCCTCCTTCACCCGGCTGTTCGGCACGGTGCCGCGCCAGGCGGAGGACGGCGCCCTCGACGGGGACGGCGGGTCCCGGAGCGAGCCCAACGTCGCCGATTCGGTGGCCGACCGGACCGCGCTGGAAGCCGGGCTCGCCCGCGCGGCCAGCGGCCGGACCGATCCGGAGCCGATCGAGGTCCAGCTGAATGGGCCCGGCGGTCGCTCTGCCCGGGTCTGGCTCAGCCCGGCCGATGGCGGCGATCCCGGCCAGCAGACCGACGAGGCCGAGCGGGTGATCCTGTACGCCCTCGACACGACGGCGCAGCGTCAGCTGGAGCAGCAGGTCGCCCAGGCCCAGAAGATGAACGCGGTGGGTCAGCTTGCCGGCGGCATCGCGCACGACTTCAACAACGTGCTGCAGGCGATCATCGGTTACTCCGACCTGCTGCTCGCGAGCCACCGGCCGACCGACCCGGCTTTCCAAGACATCATGCAGATCAAGCAGAACGCCAATCGGGCAGCGGGCCTCGTCCGCCAGCTCCTGGCGTTCTCCCGCAGGCAGACTCTGCGTCCGGAGGTGATGAATGTCGGGGAGGCTCTCTCCGAATTGACGCTCCTGCTCAAGCGGCTCCTCGGCGAGCGCGTCGCCCTGGAGCTGAAGCACGGCCGCGAGGTCTGGCCGGTGAAGGCCGACGTCAACCAGTTCGAGCAGGTGATCGTCAATCTGGCAGTGAACGCCCGCGATGCCATGCCGGAGGGCGGCAAGCTGATGATCCGCACCGAGAACGTCACCGATCCGGGGACGGCCGTCGACGCGGAGGGACGTGGCGGGGCGCCGGCGGGCGACCATGTGCTGATCGAGGTCCGCGACACCGGCCAGGGCATTCCGCCCGAACTGATGGAGAAGATCTTCGAGCCGTTCTTCACCACCAAGGAGATCGGCAAGGGCACGGGCCTCGGCCTCTCGACGGTGTTCGGCATCGTCAAGCAGTCCGGCGGCACGATCGACGTGCAGTCGAAGATCGGAGAGGGGACCGCCTTCCGCATCTACCTGCCGCGGCACGTGCCCGTCGCCGAGCCGGAGGAGATCCCGGCCCCGACCGCGGATCCGTCCCTCCCGCGGGCGGAGCCGCTCGCGGCGATCGCCGCCTCACCGAAGCCGGATGCCAAGCCCGGCGAGGGCGGCGACACCCTGGCGCCGCAAGGTGGGCCGGTCTCGGCCAAGGCCGACAAGCCGGCGCCGCGCAAGCCCGCCGCGGACCATACGGGGCAGGGGACAATCCTGCTCGTCGAGGACGAGGATCCAGTGCGGGCAGTCAATAGCCGGGCGCTCTCGGCCCGCGGCTACACGGTCCTGGAGGCGGCCTCGGGTCTCGAGGCGCTGGCGATCGTCCGCGAGGGTGCCCAGACGATCGACCTCGTGGTCTCCGATGTGGTCATGCCCGAGATGGACGGCCCGACCCTCTTGCGGGAGGTGCGCAAGCACCAGCCCGACCTGAAGGTGATCTTCGTCTCCGGCTACGCCGAGGACGCGTTCCGCAAGAACCTGCCGGAAGGGGAGACCTTCAACTTCCTGCCGAAACCCTTCAGCCTGAAGCAGCTCGTCGAGACCGTGAAGAAGACGATGGCGGATTGAGGCACGGCCGCGCCTCCGCATCAAGCGGGAGATCCATCGCCTTCCGTGCAGGCGCGGAATCTCCAGCCAAGACAGGCGGCCGCACGGTCGTTCTGGGCTCCGCTGCGCGGCGCCGGGATGACGATGCCGCGGTGGCTCGGAAGGATCTCGGCCCGTCTCCGGACCCGATCCCTCCGCTCACGGCGAAGATGCAGTCGCCGGCTCATCAACCCTGGATCGATCACAGCCGAAAAGCACCACCCGCTCTTGCCGGATGAGAACAAAACAGGTACATGGGGGCGGTGGTGACGCGCGTTGTGAACTGCGTCCAACCCCTTCATAAGGAGCCCGCCAGATGGCCCAGCCCGCATTGAAAGTGGTCGATATGCCCCCGGTGGACAAGGACAAGTCCAAGGCCATTGATGCCGCCCTGGCTCAGATCGAGCGTGCCTTCGGCAAGGGCTCGATCATGCGGCTCGGCAAGAACGACAAGGTTCAGGAGGTCGAGACGGTCTCGACCGGATCGCTGGGCCTCGACATCGCCCTCGGCGTCGGTGGCCTGCCCCGCGGCCGGGTGATCGAGATCTACGGCCCCGAATCCTCCGGCAAGACGACGCTGGCGCTCCACACCATCGCGGAGGCCCAGAAGAAGGGCGGCGTCTGCGCCTTCGTGGATGCCGAGCACGCCCTCGACCCGGTCTACGCCCGCAAGCTCGGCGTGAACCTCGACGACCTGCTGATCTCGCAACCCGATACGGGCGAGCAGGCCCTGGAGATCACCGACACGCTGGTGCGCTCGGGCGCCATCGACGTGCTGGTGGTCGATTCGGTCGCCGCGCTGACCCCGCGGGCTGAGATCGAGGGCGAGATGGGCGAGAGCCAGCCCGGCCTTCAGGCCCGCCTGATGAGCCAGGCCCTGCGCAAGCTGACCGGCTCGATCTCGCGCTCGAACTGCATGGTCATCTTCATCAATCAGATCCGGATGAAGATCGGCGTCATGTACGGCAGCCCGGAGACGACCACGGGCGGCAACGCCCTGAAGTTCTACGCCTCGGTGCGCCTCGACATCCGCCGCATCTCGACCCTGAAGGATCGCGACGAGGCGATCGGCAACCAGGTCCGCGTCAAGGTGGTGAAGAACAAGGTCGCGCCGCCGTTCAAGCAGGTCGAGTTCGACATCATGTTCGGCGAGGGCGTGTCGAAGGTCGGCGAGTTGATCGACCTCGGCGTGAAGGCCGGGATCGTCGAGAAGTCCGGGGCCTGGTTCTCGTATAACAGCCAGCGCCTCGGCCAGGGTCGCGAGAACTCGAAGGGCTTCCTGCGCGACAACCCGAAGATCGCTGCCGAGATCGAGGGTTCGATCCGGCAGAATTCCGGTCTCGTCGCCGAGAAGATCCTGGAGAATGCAACGCCGAGCGCCGACGATCTCGACGAGGGCGAGGCGTAAGCACTGCGCCTCAGCCCGAGACGGCGCACAGCGGGTTCATCGACGCGACATACTTGGCGGCCCCGGGGTTTCCCCGGGGCCGCTTGCCGTTCGGGAGCACCACGGCACCATGGCGGACCTGCGCGACGAGCCCATCGAAGCCTGATCTCGTCAGGCAGGCCGACGCCGGAATCGGATGACGCTCACGAAGGTTTGGCCGGCCCATACCGAGGTTCGCCCAGCCTTCACCCAATCCAAGAGCGCGCGTCACCGGGCCTCGAAGGAGGACGGCAAAGGCCGCTGCGATGACGGAAGCCATCTATCGAGGCCCCGGCTACGGCTGGGAATCTAAGGATGAGCCCACCTGCCGACACCTGCCTGTACCGCGGCCCTCGAACCCAGGGCAACTTGGCGAGAGCGGCGCCGATAGCCGAGCTGCGAAAACGCGAAAGCCCCGCGTTGCCGCGAGGCTCCCACCGACCGATCACCATGATTGTGGCCGGGCCGTCGCGCGCCGAGGCTCGCAGCCTCGACGACGAGACCGGTGGATCAAGCGGCTTCGCCGGCCTCGGTCTGGGCGGCCTCGCCCTCGACCAGCTTCCAGGTCTTGGTCTTCGAGAACGGACGGCACTCTTCGATGAACACCGTCTGCCCGACCTTGGCAACATTCGCCTCGTCGTGCGCGTGATAGTTCTTCGAGCGACGCACGGTCTTCTTCATCACCGGATGGGTGAAGCGGCGCTCCACCTTCACCACGATGGTCTTCTCACCCTTGTCGCTGACGACGGTGCCCTGCAGGATGCGCTTCGGCATGGTTGTCTCCTAAAACCCGCCTCAGCCCTTGGCCTGCTGCAGCGTCTTGGAACGCTGCAGAGTCCGGACACGGGCGATGTCGCGGCGGACCTCACGGACGCGGGCGACGTTCTCGAGCTGGCCGGTGGCCCCCTGGAAGCGCAGGTTGAACTGCTCCTTCTTGAGGTTGATCAACTCGTCATTCAGCTGATCCGGCGACAGGGCCTTGAGATCAGACACTCGTTGGGTCGACTTCACGATATCCTCCGTTCAGTCGGCGATGCGCTGGACGACCCGCGTGCGGATCGGGAGCTTCGCGGCGCCGAGGCGGAGCGCCTCCTTGGCGATGTTCTCGGCAACGCCGTCGACCTCGAACATGATCCGTCCGGGATGCACGCGGGCCGCCCAATAATCCGGGGCGCCCTTACCGGAGCCCATGCGGACCTCGGTCGGCTTCGAGGAAACCGGCACGTCCGGGAAGACCCGGATCCAGACGCGGCCCTGACGCTTCATCTCGCGGGTGATCGCGCGGCGGGCAGCTTCGATCTGCCGGGCGGTGACGCGCTCGGGCTCCACCGCCTTCAGGCCGAACTGGCCGAAGTTCAGCTCGAAGCCGCCCTTGGCCGCACCGTGGATGCGGCCCTTGAACTGCTTGCGGAAGCGGGTCTTTTTCGGTTGCAGCATGGCTTCCTACCTTACGCGTGCTCGCGGTCGCGGCGTCCGCGCTCGCGGCCGCCCTCGCCATCGCGCTCACGGCGCCCGCCGGAGCGGCCGCCCTCTTCCTGGGCCTTCTTGTCCTGAGCCATCGGGTCGTGCTCAAGGATCTCGCCCTTGAACACCCACACCTTGATACCGCAGGTGCCGTAGGTCGTGAACGCCGTGGCCGTGCCGTAATCGACATCCGCACGCAGCGTGTGCAGCGGGACGCGGCCCTCGCGGTACCATTCCTGGCGGGCGATCTCGGCGCCGCCGAGACGACCGGAGCAGTTGATCCGGATGCCCTCGGCGCCCAGACGCATGGCCGACTGAACGGCCCGCTTCATGGCGCGACGGAAGGCGACGCGGCGCTCGAGCTGCTGCGCGATCGAGTCGGCCACCAGCGTGGCGTCGATCTCGGGCTTGCGCACCTCGACGATGTTGATGGTCACGTCGGCCTTGGTCATCGTGCCGACGAGCTTTCGCAGCTTCTCGATGTCGGCGCCCTTCTTGCCGATCACCACACCCGGACGACCCGAGTGGATGGTGACCCGGCACTTCCGGTGCGGGCGCTCGATGACGATCTTGGAGACCGCCGCCTGCTTGAGCTGCTTCATGAGGGCGGCGCGGATCGCGACGTCCTCGTGCATGAGCTTCGCGTAGTCGCCCTTGTTGGCGAACCAGCGGGAGTCCCAGGTCCGGTTGATGCCGAGCCGGAGACCGATCGGATTGACTTTCTGGCCCATCAGATCCTCCTCAGGCCGCTTCGGCCTGGCGGACTTCGCGAACCACGATGGTGAGGTTCGAGAAGGGCTTCAGGATACGCGCGCCGCGGCCGCGGGCGCGGGCGTGAAAGCGCTTGAGAACCAGCGCCTTGCCCACGAAGGCCTGGGAGACGACGAGGTCGTCCACGTCCAGGTCGTGGTTGTTCTCGGCGTTGGCGATGGCGCTCTCGAGGCACTTCTTGACCTCGGTCGAGATCCGCTTGCGCGAGAACTGCAACTCGGCGAGCGCCGTGTCGACCTTCTTGCCGCGGATCATCTGCGCCACGAGGTTGAGCTTCTGCGGGCTGACGCGCAGCATGCGCGCGACGGCCTTCGCCTCGTTCTCGGGGAGCGCGCGGGGGGTGGCTTGCTTGCCCATCTCAGCGCCTCTTCGCCTTCTTGTCGGCCGCGTGGCCCGGGAAGGTGCGGGTCGGCGAGAACTCGCCGAACTTATGCCCGACCATCTCCTCGGTGACGTAGACCGGGATGTGCTTCTGCCCGTTGTGCACACCGAAGGTGAGCCCGACGAACTGCGGGAGGATCGTGGAGCGGCGGCTCCAGATCTTGATGACCTCGGAGCGCGAGGAGCCCCGCGCCGCCTCGGCCTTCTTGAAGAGGTAGCCGTCGACGAACGGCCCCTTCCAGAGAGAGCGTGCCATAGCGATTACTTCTTGCGGTTGTGGCGGCTGGACAGGATGAACACGTCGGTCCGCTTGTTGGACCGGGTCTTCTTCCCCTTGGTGGGCACGCCCCAGGGCGTGACCGGGTTGCGGCCGCCCGAGGTGCGACCCTCGCCGCCGCCGTGCGGATGGTCGACCGGGTTCATCGCCACGCCGCGGTTGTGCGGGCGCTTGCCGAGCCAACGGTTGCGCCCGGCCTTGCCGAGCGAGATGTTCATGTGGTCCGGGTTCGAGACCGCGCCGACGCTGGCGAAGCACTGGCCGTGGACCAGGCGCTGCTCGCCGGAGTTCAGGCGGAGCGTCACGTAGCCCTGGTCGCGGCCCACGATCTGCGCGTAGTTGCCGGCCGAGCGGGCGATCGCGCCGCCCTTGCCGATCTTCAGCTCGACATTGTGGATGATCGTGCCCACCGGCATCGAGCCGACCGGACCGGCATTGCCGGGCTTGATGTCGACGTTCTCACCGGCCACCACCTTGTCGCCCGGCTGCAGGCGCTGCGGGGCCAGGATGTAGCTCTGCTTCCCGTCGGGGAAGTTGATCAGCGCGATGAACGCCGTCCGGTTCGGATCGTACTCGATCCGCTCCACGGTGGCGGCGACGCCGAGCTGTTCGCGACGCTTGAAGTCGACGTTGCGCAGCACGCGCTTGTGGCCGCCGCCGCGGAAGCGGACGGTGATGCGACCGAGATTGTTGCGGCCGCCGGAGGACGACTTGCCCTCCGTCAACGCCTTCACCGGCTTGCCCTTGTAGAGCTCACGGCGGTCGACGAGCACGAGCTGGCGCAGGCTCGGCGTGACCGGTTTGAATGTCTTCAAGGCCATCGGCTTGGATCCCTAAAACCCGTCCTCAGAGCCCGGTCGTGACGTCGATCGAGTGGCCCTCGGCAAGGGTCACGATCGCCTTCTTCACGTCGGAGCGCTGTCCGCGGAGGCCGCGGAAAATCTTCTTCTTTCCCTTGGTGACAAGGGTGTTCACGGCCGTGACCTTCACGTCGAACAGTTTCTCCACCGCCTCCTTGATCTGAGGCTTCGTCGCTTTGGGGGCGACGCGGAAGACGACCTTGTTCTGCTCGGTCAGGTTCGTCGCCTTCTCGGTGATGACCGGGGAGACGACGATGTCGTAGTGGCGCGGATCGGCACTCATTTGAAACGCTCCTCCAGCGCGTCGACGGCAGCCTTCGTCAGGACGAGCGTGTCGCGGCGCAGAATGTCGTAGACGTTGATGCCCTGCACGGGCAGCACGTCGATCTGCGGGATGGCGCGGGCGGCCCGGCCGAAATTCACGTCGACCTCGGCACCGCCGATGATCAGCGCGTTCGAGAGGCCCATCTTGCCGAAGCGCTCGACGAGACCCTTGGTCTTGTGATCCTCGATCTTGATGTCGTCGACGACGATCAGGGTCGAGGCCTTGGCCTTGGCCGATAGGGCATGGCGCAGCGCCAGGGCCCGGACCTTCTTGGGCAGATCGTGGCTGTGGTCGCGCACGACCGGACCGAAGGCCCGTCCACCGCCGCGGAACTGCGGCGCCGAGGCCGCACCGTGACGGGCATTACCGGTGCCCTTCTGCTTGTACAGCTTCTTGCGGGTCCGGTTCACGTCCGAGCGGTTCTGCACGGCGTGGGTTCCGGCACGGCGCTTGGCGAGCTGCCAGCGAACCATGCGCTGCAGCAGGTCGGCGCGGGGCTCGAGGCCGAAGATCGCCTCGTTCAGCTCGACCGAGCCAGCACCGGCGCCGTCGAGAGTGGTGATATCGAGCTTCATCACGCGGTCTCCTCAGCCGCAGCGGCCTCGGGAGCCGGGGTGGATGCGCCGTTCTCACGGAACTTGCCCGGCAGCGGAACATCGGCGGGGAGCTTGCGCTTCACCGCGTCGCGGATCTGGATCCAGCCGCCGGCGACGCCCGGAACCGCGCCCTCGACGAGGATCAGGCCGCGCTCGGGATCGGTGCGCACGACGCGCAGGTTCTGGGTGGTGACCCGCTCGACGCCGAGGTGACCCGGCATCTTCTTGTTCTTGAAGGTCTTGCCCGGGTCCTGACGGCCGCCGGTTGAACCGATCGAACGGTGCGAGATCGACACGCCGTGGGTGGCGCGGAGACCGCCGAAGTTCCAGCGCTTGATACCGCCCGCGAAACCCTTACCGGTGGTGGTGCCGGTGACATCCACGAACTGGCCGGGGATGAAGTGGTCCGCGGTGATCTCGGCGCCGACCGGGATCAGCGCGTCCTCGGACACGCGGAACTCGGCGAGCTTCTTCTTCGGCTCAACCTTGGCGACCGCGAAGCGGCCCCGCTCGGCGGCCGAGACGTTCTTGACCTTGGCCTTGCCGACGCCGACCTGCAGCGCAACGTAGCCGTTCTTCTCGACGGTGCGGTGGGCAACCACCTGGCACTGGTCGATCTTGAGCACCGTGACGGGGACATGCTCCCCCGCGTCCGTAAAGACGCGGGTCATGCCGACCTTCTGTGCGATGACGCCTGAGCGCATAGGTTCTCTCCCTCGCGCGATGAAACGGTAAGCTCTAAGTCCTCAGCGGACTCAGAGCTTGATCTCCACGTCCACGCCGGCGGCGAGGTCGAGCTTCATCAGCGCGTCCACGGTCTGCGGCGTCGGATCGACGATATCGAGCACCCGCTTGTGGGTGCGCATCTCGAACTGCTCGCGCGACTTCTTGTCGATGTGCGGCGAGCGGTTCACGGTGAACTTCTCGATATGCGTCGGGAGCGGGATCGGACCCCGGATGGTCGCGCCGGTGCGCCGGGCCGTGGAGACGATCTCCTTGGTCGACGCATCGAGGATGCGGTGATCGAACGCCTTCAGGCGAATACGGATGTTCTGACCGTTCATGATCCTGGAACCTTGAGAGGGACGGCGGGGTGTGCGGAGCTGGACCCCGCCGCGCCCTGCTAAGGATGCTTGCTTGAGCTCAGTCGTTGATGGCGGCGACGACGCCGGCGCCGACGGTGCGGCCGCCCTCGCGGATGGCGAAGCGCAGCTTCTCTTCCATGGCCACCGGCACGATCAG
>NZ_NPKS01000097.1:0-1097 GCF_008329595.1 Methylobacterium sp. P1-11 | reverse complement strand
CGGGAGAGCATGCCCAAGCAGTTCGCCCGGCTGGTCGACGCCGAGCGCTCGACCTTCCAGGCGACACTGGCGCGGGTGTCGGACGCCTCCGTCTTCACCACGCCCACCGTCATCGCCTCGGCCGAGGCCCGGTTCATCGTCGCCGAGCAGCGCGACCAGCTCGGTCTTGCCGCCGACATCCTGCTCGAGCCGCAGGGCCGCGACTCGGCCGCCGCGGTGGCGGTCGCAGCCCTCCACGCCGCCGCCAGCGACCCGCAGGCCGTGGTGCTGATCATGGCCGCCGACCACGTCGTGCCCGACACGCAAGCCTTCGTCGACGCCGTGCGGCGCGCGGCCGAAGGCGCCCGGGCCGGCTACACCATGACGCTCGGCATCGAGCCCGACCGGCCCGCCACCGATTACGGCTACATCCGCCGCGGCGAGCCGATCGCCGAGGCCGCGGGCGCGGCCCGCGTCGCCCGCTTCGTCGAGAAGCCGACCCAAGCCGGCGCCGAGGCGCTGATCGCCGAGGGCGCGCTGTGGAACTCGGGCTACTTCCTGTTCCGGGCCGACCTGATGCTGGCCGAGCTGGAGGCGTTCGTGCCCGAGGTGCTGGCGGCCGCGCGCGCGGCCCTGGAGGCGGCGGTGACCGACCTCGACTTCGTGCGCCTCGACGCGGCGGCCTTCGCGCAGGCGCCCAGGATCTCGATCGACTACGCGGTGATGGAGCGGACCGCCCGGGCCGGGGTGCTGCCGGTGTCGTTCGCGTGGTCGGATGTCGGCACCTGGGACGCGGTCTGGCAGGTGCTGGACCACGACGCGGAAGGCAACGCCGTGCGCGGCCGGGTGTCGCTGATCGGCACGCGGAACAGCCTCGTCCACAGCCAGGGCGAGGGCCTGACCGCGGTGGTGGGGCTGGAGGACGTGGTGGTGGTCTCCACCCCGGACGCGGTGCTGGTCGCCTCCAAGGCGCAGTCGGGCCAAGTCAAGGAGCTGGTCAATGCGCTGCGGGCCTCGGGCGCGCCGGAGGCGGACGCGCATCTGCGGATGTACCGGCCGTGGGGCTGGTACCAGCGCATCGACCTCGGCGAGCGCTTCCAGGTGAAGCGGATCCAGGT
>NZ_NPKS01000096.1:0-1167 GCF_008329595.1 Methylobacterium sp. P1-11 | reverse complement strand
GCCCCATCCCACGAAGGAATCAGCGAAATCCAAACTCTGCAAGAGGGGAACGCCCGCACGATGCGAGCCGCAGTCGCCGGATACCCCCTGGGTAATTACGCTCGTCTACCCGATCTTGTACCAGTCGGTCCTGTTCTCCGCCGTTCTGACCGTGGCCTACGTGCTGGAAGAGGTCCTTGTGGGAGCCTGGCACGAGAAGACCCTCGGGGAAGTCCTTCCCGAGATCGCCGGCGGCCCGCGTGGATTGGCCACGGTTGTCTGGGTGCTGTTCGTAGCGCTGATCCCATACTTCGCTTATCGCGAGACCGATCGTGCGCTCGGCGAGACACGGTTACGGGCTCTTCTGTTCAACGCCCGCCCGGCAGCATAGCCGCATCGGCTCGGCGTAGCTTCGCATCCAAACTGCTCGTCGTGGGCATGCGATCTTGCGCTTGACTGAACAAGACCTCAGCGGGGGCAGTTGGCAGTTGGGAAAGCGCCCCTTGCCGATCAGGACGAGGATGGAAGCACCGAACTGGCCGAAACCACGGGCATGCGCTGCGAGGCGATCAGCGTTGGCGCCGGCCGGGGCCCCGTTTCCGGCCCTAGGCTTGCCCGCCGTTGATCAAGGGCGTGCCGCGCATGCGCCACCCCGTGCGCCTCCTGAACCTGGCGCACGAGTTCGCGTCGCCGAGCAGGCGTCAAAGCTTTTTTGCGAGCACGTCCTGCAGGATGTGCTTGTCGAGGCTCAGATCGGCAACGAGCTGCTTGAGCTTGCGGTTCTCGTCCTCGAGCTGCCTCAGCCGCCGCAGCTCGCCCGTGCCCAAGCCGCCGTAGAGCTTCTTCCAGCGGTAAAACGTCTGCTCGGAGATGCCCATCCGACGCAGCACCTCCGCGACCGGTGTCCCGGTCTCGGCCTGCTTCAGCGCGAAGGCGATCTGCTCCTCGGTGAACCTGCTCTTCTTCACGGCTCCGCTCCTCCCGTCAGGGTCTCACAAATGACCCTGACCCACCAAACTGGTCCGCGCTGAGCGCAAGTTTTTCGGGCATCCTGAACCCTGAAGGAGGGTGGATGCCATGCCCCGCAAACGCTTCACGAACGAACAGATCGCCTTCGCCCTGCGACAGGCGGAGAACGGCGCGACGGTGGACGAGGTCTGCCGGAAGATGGGTGTATCCGAGCCGACC
>NZ_NPKS01000095.1:0-1191 GCF_008329595.1 Methylobacterium sp. P1-11 | reverse complement strand
ATGGGCAAGGAAAAGTTCTCCCGCACCAAGCCGCACTGCAACATTGGCACGATTGGTCACGTTGACCACGGCAAGACGTCTCTGACGGCGGCGATCACGAAGGTTCTGGCTGAGACGGGCGGGGCGACGTTCACGGCCTACGACCAGATCGACAAGGCTCCGGAGGAGAAGGCGCGCGGGATCACGATCTCGACGGCGCACGTGGAGTACGAGACGCAGAACCGTCACTACGCGCACGTGGATTGCCCCGGCCACGCCGACTACGTGAAGAACATGATCACGGGCGCGGCGCAGATGGACGGCGCGATCCTGGTGGTGTCGGCGGCCGACGGCCCGATGCCGCAGACCCGCGAGCACATCCTTCTGGCCCGTCAGGTCGGCGTTCCGGCGCTGGTGGTGTTCCTCAACAAGGTCGACATGGTCGACGACGAGGAGCTTCTGGAGCTGGTCGAGCTGGAGGTGCGCGAGCTGCTGTCGAAGTACGACTTCCCCGGCGACGACATCCCGATCACCAAGGGCTCGGCGCTGATGGCGCTGGAGGACAAGGAGCCGAAGATCGGCAAGGAAGCCGTTCTGGCGCTGATGGCGACGGTGGATGCCTACATCCCGCAGCCGGAGCGTCCGATCGACCTGCCGTTCCTGATGCCGATCGAGGACGTGTTCTCGATCTCGGGCCGCGGCACGGTGGTGACGGGCCGGGTCGAGCGCGGGATCGTGAAGGTCGGCGAGACTGTGGAGATCGTCGGCATCCGCGACACGCAGACCACGACGGTCACGGGCGTGGAGATGTTCCGCAAGCTGCTCGATCAGGGTCAGGCGGGCGACAACGTCGGCGTGCTGCTGCGCGGCACGAAGCGCGAGGACGTGGAGCGCGGCCAGGTCGTGTGCAAGCCGGGTTCGGTGAAGCCGCACTCGAAGTTCAAGGCCGAGGCCTACATCCTGACCAAGGAGGAGGGCGGCCGTCACACGCCGTTCTTCACCAACTACCGGCCGCAATTCTACTTCCGCACGACGGACGTGACCGGGATCTGCACGCTTCCCGAAGGCACCGAGATGGTGATGCCGGGCGACAACGTGACCATGGACGTGGCGCTGATCGTGCCGGTGGCCATGGAAGAGAAGCTGCGCTTCGCCATCCGCGAGGGCGGCCGCACCGTCGGCGCCGGCGTCGTCGCCGCCATCAACGACTGA
>NZ_NPKS01000093.1:0-1222 GCF_008329595.1 Methylobacterium sp. P1-11 | reverse complement strand
GCCCCATCCCACGAAGGAATCAGCGAAATCCAAACTCTGCAAGAGGGGAACGCCCGCACGATGCGAGCCGCAGTCGCCGGATACCCCCTGGGTAATTACTCTTGCGATGGATGCGGGAGCGGAAGCCGTTGCCCGCCAAGTGTGCCTCGTTGGCCTTCGAGCGGTAGGCCGTGTCGGCCCAGACGTCGCCGGCGGTGTTGGTCTTCGAGAGGAGACCTGGCAGTTGCGCCCCGTCGTGGCGGGCCGCGTCGGTGGCGGTCCAGGTTCGGATCAGCCCGTGGCGACGATCGATGCCGATGTGGTTGATCGATGCCGATGTGGTTCTTGTAGCCGAAGGCCGGCACGGCAATGTCCACGCGCTTCGCCCCGTCCTCGGACGGCTTGGCCTTCGACCATTTGATCGTCCAGCGCGCGTCGCGGCCCTTCTGGGCGAGCTTGGCCGGCTTGGCCTTCCAGGCGTCGGGCACACGGCCGGCCTTCAGCTCCGCCTTCTCGGCTTCCGTGTTGCGCTGCTTGGGCGCGGCTACCACCGTGGCGTCGACGATCTGCCCGCCCATCTCCAGGAAGCCGGCCTGCCTCAGGGCCGCCTCGTAGGCCGCGAACAGCACTGCGATGGCCGGCTTCCCCGCAATCTCGGCCCGGGTGAGCGCCTCGCGGAACGTCCAGATCGTGTTGGCGTCGGGCACCGAGTCGGACAGCCCGAGCCCGAGGAAGCGCATGAACGACAGCCGGTCCTTGATCAGGAACTCCGTGCGCTCGTCCGACAGCGAGTGGCTGGCCTGGAGGATCAGCACCTTGAACATGAACACGAGATCGAACGGTGGGCGACCGCCCTGCGACCCGGCTGAGCGGGGCACGGCACGGGCGAGGTCATCCCGGAACAGCTCGAAATCAACGATGCGGTTCAGCCGCTCTAGCGCGTCGCCCTTGGCCGAGAGATCCTTCAGACGCTCATCCACGTCGAAAAAACCGGGCTGACCGCGCATCACAGCACCTCACAGGCCGACGACGCCATCACGCCACGAAACCCTTCAAACCGCGAGGTTCTTGGAGGTGTCCAACTGGCAGCGAAAGGTTTGGTCTAAGGCGGCTGAGATTAAAACCTGCAGACCTCGAATGGCTTAGCCATCGGAATTAGGCCCGGTCGATCAGATGCTCTCGTCCCTCGGCGAATGGCCGAACAACGCCTTAAAGGCGCGACTAAAGGCTGCCTCCGACTCAT
>NZ_NPKS01000092.1:0-1227 GCF_008329595.1 Methylobacterium sp. P1-11 | reverse complement strand
TGACGTCCCCCCATCGCTTTGGTCCGGCGTGAGTGCGAGTTTTCCGGTTGTGTGAGACCCTGACGGGAGGAGCAGAGCCGTGAAGAAGGGCAGGTTTACCGAAGAGCAGATCGCCTTCGCACTGAAGCAGGCCGAGACCGGGACACCGGTCGCGGAGGTGCTGCGCCGGATGGGCATCTCCGAGCAGACATTCTACCGCTGGAAGAAGCTCTACGGTGGCTTGGGGACGGGCGAGTTGCGGCGGCTGAAGCAGCTTGAGGACGAGAACCGCAAGCTCAAGCAGCTCGTGGCCGATCTGAGCCTCGACAAGCACATGCTGCAGGACGTGCTCGCAAAAAAGCTCTGACGCCTGCTCGGCGACGCGAGCTCGTGCACCAGGTTCAGGAGGCGCACGGGGTGAGCGAGCGGCGCGGCTGCGCCGCGCTCGGCGTCGGCCGGTCGGGCGTCCGCTACCGCTCGACCAAGCCCGATCAGGCACCGCTGCGAATGCGCATCTGCGATCTGGCCAAGAGCCGGGTGCGCTACGGCTACTTCCGGATCTACATCCTGCTGCGCCGAGAGGGCTGGCGGGTGAACCATAAAAGGGTCCACCGCCTCTACAGGGATGAGGGCCTCAGCCTGCGGCTCAAGCGGCCGCGCCGGCACGTCAGCGCGGCACACCGTGAGCGTCAGCCTGCTGCGCTCCGGCCGAACGAACGCTGGTCGATGGACTTTGTCTCCGACGCGTTGTTCGACGGCCGCCGGCTGCGGGCCCTGACGGTCGTCGATGCGTTCACGCGCGAGGCCCTGGCGATCGAGGTCGACCAGGGCATCAAAGGCGAACAGGTCGTGGCTGTCGTCGGCCGCTTGACGCTGCTGCGCGGAGCACCGAGCGCGATTCAGGTCGATAACGGGCCTGAGTTCGTCTCGAAAGCACTCGACCGCTGGGCCTACGAGAACGGTGTCACGTTGGACTTCTCACGGCTTGGCAAGCCGACCGACAACGCGCTGGTCGAGTCGTTCAACGGCCGGCTGCGCGACGAGTGCCTGAACGCGAACTGGTTCTTGTCGTTGGCCGACGCGAGGAGCAAGATCGAGACGTGGCGGCGGCACTACAACGAGAGCCGTCCTCACACCGCCCTGGGGTGGCGAACGCCCCAGGAATTCGCCCTGGCGGCGGCCCTGCAGGCCGCCGAATGAGATCCGGAAGCTCACCTTCCGGCCGGACCAAAATCCGGGGGACCCTCA
>NZ_NPKS01000091.1:0-1267 GCF_008329595.1 Methylobacterium sp. P1-11 | reverse complement strand
GGTGAAGACGGAGGCGTCCGACACCCGCGCCAGTGTCGCCTGGAAGGTCGAGCGCTCGGCGTCGACCAGCCGGGCGAACTGCTTGGGCATGCTCTCCCGTGACGCCGGCCACAGCCGCGTCCCCGTCCCACCGCACAGGATGAAAGGTCTTACTGGCAACACGGACCCCTAAATTAATAACTTCTAAGGTGCTTCAGATTGTCTGAATACCAATCAACTGTTCGCCGCAGTCCGTTTTCAAGCAAGAATTGTGGCTCGAAACCGAGACGCCGAATGCGGCTAACGTCGTAGCTTCTTTCCACTTGCCCGAGAGGCTTACTGGTATCCCAGCAATACTCCGCCGCCGGGTATAATTTATGCAAGGTTTCGACTAGAAATTTGATCTTTGTGCTAACGCCCGTAGCCAGGTTGAAGACGCCAGTGCCCTTCTCCATCAAAATTAGCAAAGCGGCTGCTGCATCTTCCGAATACAAGAAATCTCGCTCCGCACTTCCATCTCCCCATACCTCAACGATACCTTTGTTGCTCGCTGCACGATGAAATTTTCTTATCAACGATGGCACAACATGGCCGTAGAACTCATCAAAGCGGTCTGACGGACCATACAAATTTGTGCTAAGAGCGAATGCATAATTCGTACCATATTGCGCTTTGTAGCTCTCAAGCATCTCCAGCATGGCCCGCTTTGCCGCGGCGTAGAAACGTTCCGACTCATGGACCGGACCGTTCAGAACGTCGTCCTCCTTGAAGGGCATCGACACCTGAGCCGGATACATAGCAATTGTGCCCATTGCCACGATTTTTTCTACTTGAAGTAATCTTGACGCCTCAATCACGTGAGTATTTATAAGCAAATTTCTCCTAAAAATATCTGCAGGAAATTTTAGATTTCCTCCAAGGCCATAGACAGCTCCCGCTAAATGGAAAACGTGCGTTGGCCCGTAAACGATAAACTCACGTAGTGTATCTTCAAAATTCTCTAAATTGCAGTCGCGACGTGAGCCCAACGCTTTTACATTATAGCCCTTTGACTGCAGCAAGCTTGTGAGTGCGGCTCCCACGACTCCACCTGCACCTGTAACTAGAATTCTCATTAGGAGTCTCTCGATGTACAGGAAGTAAGATGCCGACAGCCCGCTATTTGGAGCCGCCCAACCGAGCTATATCCGCGTCGACCATCTCGGTGATCAGCGCCTCGAGGCTCGTCTCGGCCTCCCATCCGAAGGTCGCCTTGGCCTTCGCGGGATTGCCGAGCAGAACCTCGACC
>NZ_NPKS01000090.1:0-1270 GCF_008329595.1 Methylobacterium sp. P1-11 | reverse complement strand
CTCGTCCCTCGCCCCAACGTGGTTCCGCAGGGGAGAGGGGGCGTGTCGCGCTCTGTTGGCGGCGCCGGGACCGTGACGCGGCCTACTCGGCCGCCTCGACGAACTCCGTGCCGGCCCGCGGCAGGTCGAGCGCTTCCCAGGTCTCGCTGAGCGCCGCGGCAAGGCGCGCAATATGGGCCGCGTCGTGGAACGGCGACGGCGTGATCCGCAGCCGCTCGGTGCCGCGCGGCACGGTCGGGTAGTTGATCGGCTGGATGTAGATGGCGTGGCGCTCCAGCAGGTGGTCGGCCGCCGCCTTGCACAGCTCGGCATCGCCGACCATCACCGGCACGATGTGGGTCTCGGTCGCCAGCACCGGCAGCCCCGCCGCGCGCAGCGCCGCCTTGGTGGCCGCCGCCTGGCGCTGATGCGCCTCCCGCTCGGCGCTCGAGCGCTTCAGGTAGCGCACCGAGGCCCGGGCCGCGGCCGCCACCGCCGGCGGCAGGGCGGTGGTGAAGATGAAGCCCGGCGCGAAGCTGCGCACCGCGTCGCAGAGCGCCGCCGAGCCGGTGATGTAGCCGCCGACGCAGCCATACCCCTTGGCCAGCGTGCCCTCGATCACGTCGACCCGGTGCATGACCCCGTCGCGCTCGGCGATGCCGCCGCCGCGCGCGCCGTAGAGGCCGACGGCATGGACCTCGTCCAGGTAGGTCATCGCCCCGTAGCGCTCGGCCAGGTCGCAGATCTGACCGATCGGCGCCACGTCGCCGTCCATCGAGTAGACCGACTCGAACACGATCAGCTTCGGCCGGTCGCCGGCCTCCCGGAGCAGGTCCTCCAGGTGCTGGAGATCGTTGTGGCGGAAGATCTTCTTCGCGCAGCCGGAATGGCGCACGCCCTCGATCATCGAGTTGTGGTTGAAGGCATCCGACAGGATCAGGCAATCCGGGATCAGCCTGGCGATGGTCGAGATGCCGGCCTGGTTCGACACGTAGCCCGAGGTGAAGACCAGGCCCGCCTCCTTGCCGTGCAGGTCGGCGAGTTCGCGCTCCAGGTCGACCAGCGGCGAGGTGTTGCCGGCGATGTTGCGGGTGCCGCCCGCGCCGACGCCGCAGCGGGCGGCGGTCTCGGTCAGGGCGGCCACCACCTCCTTGTGCTGGCCCATGCCGAGATAGTCGTTCGAGCACCACACCGTGATCTCGGCCGTCTTGCCGTCGGGCTGGCGCCACTTGGCCGTCGGAAACCGCCCCGAAATCCGCTCGATATCCGCAAACACACGGTAGCGCCGCTC
>NZ_NPKS01000089.1:0-1323 GCF_008329595.1 Methylobacterium sp. P1-11 | reverse complement strand
GGCTACGAACGGCCGACTACCCGGAGTGAAAGCGTGACCACGATCCAGACCACGGCGTCCCCTCTCGCCACCGCAGCCGCGCAGGCCGACACGCGTGCCGTGCCGCTCAACCAAGTCTCCTGGGGCGCGATCTTCGCCGGCGCCGTGACCGCGCTGGTCACCCAGGTGATCGTCAACCTCGTCGGCATCGGCGTCGGGCTGGCCTCGGTCGGCACCACCGCCGCCGACAACCCCTCGGCCTCCGCCGTCTCGATGGGCGCGGGCGTGTGGTTCGTCGCCTCCGGCCTCGTCGCCTCCCTGGCCGGCGGCCTCATCGCCGGCCGGCTCTCGGGCAAGACCCTGCCGGGCGCGGCCGCCCTGCACGGGCTGGTCTCCTGGGCGGTGACGACGCTGGTGGTCCTGTACCTGCTGACCTCGGCCGCCAGCGGCCTCGTCGGCGGCACGCTCGGCACGGTCTCGGGCGCGCTCGGCGGCGCCGGCAGCCTCGTCGGCGGCAGCGTCCAGACCGCCGCCCAGGCGGCCGCACCGTCGCTGTCGAAGATCGCCAACCCGCTCGACGGCATCGCGGACAAGGTCCGCCAGCAGACCGCCGGCCAGGATCCGCAGGCGGCCCGCGACGCAGCGGTTGCGGCGATCAAGGCGCTGTTCACCGGGGACGCCGCGCAGAAGCAGCAGGCCGAGGCGCGGGCGGCCGACGCCCTGGCCAAGGCGCAGAACATCCCGGTCGATCAGGCCCGCCAGCAGATCCAGGATTACGAGAAGCAGTACGATCAGGCGGTGGCCACCGCCCAGCAGAAGGCCGAGGCCGCGGCCGTGACGGCGAAGTCTGCGGCCACGCAGGGCGCCTTCTACGCGGCGCTGGCGCTGATCCTGGGCGCGCTCGCCGCCTTCTTCGGCGGCCGCCTGGGCGCGCCGAAGCCCGCGAGCCTGCCGGGCGCCTACGAGACCCGGCGCGTCTGAGCGGCCGCGGCCCGGCCCCGGATCGTTCGACCTCGGATCGTTCGCCCTTATCCCCCTCGGCGCCCGCCACCGTGCGGGGGCCGTCCACCCCGGCGGGCGGAACCTGCCCGACCGGACATCCCGACCCCGACCCCAAACGCCAAGGAGCGCACGCGATGAGCAGCACGACCGACAAGATCAAGGGCCTGGCCAACGAGGCGGTGGGCAACGTCAAGCAGGCGGCCGGCAAGGCGACCGGCAACGACAAGCTGGTGGCCGAGGGCAAGGCGCAGGAGCTGAAGGGCGAGGCGCAGAAGACGGTGGGCGATGTCAAGGACGGCGCCGAAAACCTCGCCGACAAGATCACCGGCACGCACTGACCCC
>NZ_NPKS01000088.1:0-1342 GCF_008329595.1 Methylobacterium sp. P1-11 | reverse complement strand
TGAACCGCACCCCGTTTTGACCGGACAGGCGGCATAGCTCACGAAGGCATAGGCGTTGGCCTATGGGTAAGGCTATGTCATCCGATCCGACCGCCCCGCCGGTGCACGGCGAGATCCTGACCGGCGTTCAGCGTCGACGGCGCTGGTCCACCACCGAGAAGATCCGCCTCGTCGAGGAGAGCCAGCAGCCCGGCTCGTCCGTGTCGTTCGTCGCCCGCCGCTACGGCCTCTCGCCCAGCCTGCTGTTCTCGTGGAAGCGGCGCATGCTGGAGGGCGGCCATCAGGCCGTGCACGCCGACGAGGAGGTCGTCGGAACCAGCCGGGTTCGCGAGCTGGAGCGGCGCCTGCGCGACCTCGAACGTCTGCTCGGGCGCAAGACCATGGAAGTCGAGATCCTGAAGGAGGCGCTCGACCTCGCCCGCACAAAAAAACCGACCTCGCCGCTCAGCTCCTGGGGCGGTTCGACGGGCAATTCGCGATGAAGGCGGTCGCCGACACGCTCGGCGTGGCCCGCTCCCACTTGGCCGAGCGCCTGAGCCGCCCCGCCCAGCCGCGAGGTCCCTACCGCAAGCCCGAGGATGCGCAGCTGCTGCCGACGATCCGCGCGATCGTCGATGCCCGCCCGAGCTACGGCTATCGCCGCGTCACCGCGCTGGTGAACCGGGCACTGCACTCGCGCGGCGAGGCGAGCGTCAATGCCAAGCGGGTGCTGCGTATCCTGCAGGCAAACGGGCTCACCCTCGCGCCGCACACCGCCCGCCGGCCCGGCCGCACCCACGACGGCATCGTGGTGGCGTTGCGCTCGAACGTGCGCTGGTGCTCGGATCACCTCGAACTGCGCTGCCGGGACGGTGCGGTCGTCCGCGTGCTGTTTGCCATCGACGCGTGCGACCGTGAAATCATGGCGTGGTCGGCGACCACGACAGGCGTCTCGGCCGAGATGGTCTGCAACCTGATGATCGCCTGCTGCGAGCGCCGGTTCGGCGCGACGAAGACCCCGCACCCGGTCGAGTGGCTGTCCGACAACGGCTCCGCCTACATCGCCAAGGAGACAGCGCAGACGGCCGCCGCGCTCGGCCTACGGTTGCTGTTCACCCCGGTGCGTTCGCCGCAGAGCAACGGCATCGCGGAGGCGTTCGTGAAGACGCTCAAGCGCGACTATGCCCGCCTCGCCATCTTGACCGACGCCGAGACCGTGATGCGGCTTCTGCCGGCTTGGTTCGAGGACTACAACACCATCCACCCGCACTCCGGCCTGCGCATGCTCTCGCCCCGAGAGTACCTCTGCCGGACTGCCTAAACCCACCCCGCTGCCTGTCCGGTCAAACAGGGTGCACTCCAC